>DATLVI010000011.1 GCA_035577545.1 Verrucomicrobiia bacterium | reverse complement strand
TTGGCTCCTTCGACCGTTACATTTGGCAATTCGTCGGCGGCAAACCCCTTGTTACGTGCGTTAAGTCGATGAAAGAAATCGTCGCCACCTCCAAGGAATCCGACGCGATGAGCAAGGACCTCAAAGCCCGCGGATTCAACTTCGTTGGCTCCACGATCTGCTACGCCTTCATGCAAGCGGCCGGCCTGGTGAACGATCATCTCGTCACCTGTTTCCGCTACCGCGAAGTGCAACGCTGACCGCGGGCCTTGTCACGCGCCGGGGTTGTGCTACACTGCAATCCCAATGAAGATTCGCTCATTGGGGGTGATTCCCGCCCGTTACGGCGCGCAACGGTTTCCAGGCAAACCGCTCGCGATAATTGCCGATAAGACCCTCGTACAGCGCGTTTACGAACAGGCCGCCAAGGCGAAGCGCCTCGACAAAGTCATTGTCGCCACCGAAGACACCCGCATTCTCGAAGCCGTCGAGGCGTTCGGCGGCGATGCGATGCTCACCTCCCCCGATTGCGCCACAGGAACCGATCGCGTCGCGGAGGTTGCGCGTGCTTACGAATGCGATCTGGTGGTGAACATTCAAGGTGACGAGCCGTTGATGCGTCCGGAGATGATCGACCAACTCGTCGAAGGTATGCAATCCGATTCACAGTGCGTCATGGGCACGCTGGCCCGCAAGCTGGAGTCCGCCGCCAATCTCGACAATCCGAACGTGGTAAAGGTCGCGCTCGCCCAAAACGGAAATGCGCTGTATTTTTCCCGGAGCCGGGTCCCGTTCGTTCGGGACGCGAAGACCGGCGACGCGCTGGAGTGGTTGAAGGCGGCGAAGTTTTACAAACATTTGGGGATCTACGCGTTTCGGCGCGATTTCCTGTTGAGGTTTGTGCAATTGCCGCAGAGCGAGTTGGAAAAGACCGAGAAGCTGGAGCAGTTGCGCGCGTTGGAAAACGGATTCTCGATCAAGGTGTTGGTTACGCCTTATGATTCGATCGGCGTGGATCGGCCCGAAGATGTCGAGTTGGTGGAAGAAATCCTGAGAACTCAGACATGAAATACATTTTCGTCACCGGTGGGGTGATCAGTTCACTTGGCAAAGGGTTGACCGCGGCATCGATTGGCACCCTCTTGGAGAATCGCGGACTGAAGGTCACGCTCGCCAAGTTCGACCCGTATCTGAATGTCGATCCCGGCACGATGAACCCGTTCCAGCACGGCGAGGTGTACGTGACCGATGACGGCGCCGAGACCGACCTCGATCTTGGCCACTACGAGCGGTTCACTCATGCGAAACTTTCACGGCTCAACAACCTCACGAGCGGCCAGGTATATGCGCGTATCATCGAGAAGGAACGTCGTGGGGATTATCTTGGCAAGACCGTGCAAGTCATCCCCCACGTCACGAACGAAATCAAGGATCGCATTCGCGAAGTCGGCAAGAAGAGTGGCGCCGACGTGGTCATCATCGAGATCGGCGGCACGATTGGCGATATCGAGGGACTGCCGTTTTTGGAAGCGATCCGTCAGTTTGCACTCGAAGCCGGCCCCCAGAGTTCACTTTTCATCCACGTGACCCTCGTGCCGTTCATCCGCGTGGCGGGCGAGATCAAGACCAAGCCGACCCAGCAAAGTGTCGCGAAGCTGCGTGAGATCGGAATCATGCCGCAGATCCTGATCTGCCGCAGTGAGAAGGCGCTTGGCAAGGAAGTTCGCCAGAAGATTTCCATGTTCTGTAACGTCCAACTCGAATGTGTGATTGAAGAACTCGACGTGGCGCATTCCATTTACGAAGTTCCGATCGACCTGCGTAGCGAAAAGGTCGATGAACTCGTCTGCCGTTACCTCGGCCTTGACGCTCCCGCCAAACCGTTGACCGACTGGGAGAAGATGCTCCAACGGATGATCAGCCCCTCGCGCAAGGTGCAGATTGCTGTCGTCGGCAAGTATATCCAGCTCATCGACGCCTACAAAAGCATGTACGAGGCGCTCAAACACGCGGGCGCGGCGCTCGATTGCGCTGTCGAAATCACGCGCGTGGATGCGGAGCATATCGAGAAGGATGGCGCGGAGAAGTACCTGAAGGGAGTCGCTGGCATTCTCGTCCCCGGCGGCTTCGGCAATCGCGGTATCGAAGGTAAAATCCTCGCCGCCCAGTACGCGCGCGAAAACAAAATCCCCTACCTCGGCCTGTGTCTGGGCATGCAGATCGCCGTCATTGAATTTGCTCGCAATGCCTGCGGACTCACCGGCGCCAACTCCACCGAGTTTGACCAGAAATCCCCCCACCCTGTCATCTGCCTGCTCGAAGAACAGAAGGGCGTGGAGGTGAAGGGCGGCACGATGCGACTGGGCGCGCAACCCTGCAAGCTCGTGGCTGGCACCAAGTCGCGGGAATTATACGGTGCCGAGGAGATTTCCGAGCGCCACCGCCACCGCTACGAGTTTAACAACGGCTACCGTGACCAGCTCATGAAGGCGGGCATGATCGTCGCCGGCCGCTATACCAAGTACGATCTCGTCGAACTGATCGAGTTGCGCGATCATCCCTGGTTCATTGCCTGCCAATTCCACCCCGAATTTCTCTCGAAGCCTAACAAAGCCCACCCCCTCTTCCGCGGTTTCATCGAGGCGTCGCTGAAGCAAAAACCATCATGAAAACCATTCGCATCGGCAACCTCACTCTCGGCAGCAAACCCGCTCCGCTCTTTGTCATCGCCGGCCCCTGCGTCATCGAAAATGAAAACATGACGCTGCAGACCGCCGAAGCCCTGGCCGATATTTGCAGCGACCTCGACCTGCCGCTCATCTTCAAGGCCAGTTACGACAAAGCCAATCGCACTGCGCGCGACAGCTTCCGCGGCCCGGGATTGAAGCGCGGGCTCGCCATCTTGGAGAAGGTGAAATGCCAATTCGGCCTTCCAATTTTGACAGACGTGCATGAGATCGCGCATTGCAAGCCGGTGGCCGAAGTTGCGGATGTGCTCCAGATCCCGGCGTTCCTCTGCCGTCAAACCGATTTGATCCAAGCGGCCGCCCGCACGAAGCGCTGTGTCAACGTAAAGAAAGGACAATTCCTCGCGCCGTGGGACATGCGGAATGTGATCTCGAAAATCACAGCGGTCGGCGGACGGAATATCCTGCTCACCGAGCGGGGCTCGTCGTTCGGCTACAACAACCTTGTCGCCGATATGCGCTCGTTACCGATGCTGCGCGAGTTTGGCTGGCCGGTTGTCTTCGACGCCACGCACAGCGTCCAGATGCCAGGCGGCGGGCAAGGTGGTAAGGTGACCGGCGGTGACCGCCGCATGGCCCTGGTCCTTGCTCGGGCCGCCGTTGCGGCGGGCTGTGACGGCATCTTCCTGGAAACGCACCCGCATCCCGATCGTGCCCGCAGCGACGCGGCGAATCAGCTACCCCTAGGCGAAGTGAAAGCGCTGCTGAAAACGCTGCGCGACATTCGTGCGGCAGTAAGTTAGACCTCTCTGAACGGCGTCCTCTAGCTTGTTAGTCAGCGCCTCCCTATTTCTACTGGGGAAGGCGGGGCAATGGCCGAAATTGTCAACACCTTGGTCCCCATTTAAGGGTAGCACTCTCTTGATTTGCAGCGCTGATTCTGATACTTTCCACACGAGGCCGGGCTGGTAGCTTCCTAGTTTTATCAAGCTTAATCGAAACGCAGGAACACAGAAGGACGCATCCATGAAGACAATTAAGTGGTCGGTTTCCATCACCCTGATGCTCGCGCTTGTCGCTACTGTAGCAAGGGGCTTCACGATCGATGGTACGGCGGACACGGATTACGGATCCGCGATCGTCACACAGAAACTCGGGACGTCGACTTTCAAGAACACCGAGACAAACTTCGACTCAGCCAGTGGCTCCGAACTTGACGCGGCCTACGGAGTCATTTCCAACGGCGTTCTCTACCTGGTACTCGCGGGAAACATGGATTCGGGTGATTTGACCAGCAATCCCTTCGATAAGCTCAACATCTTCTTCATGACGGGACCCGGTGGTGACCACACACTTGGGACCAATTACAGTGGCGCTGCTGATTTCGGCCACATCAACAATATGGGAATCAACGGAGGTAGCCAGCAGAATGGCGACCCCGGGCTGACCTTCGATACCGGTTTCGCGGCGAATTACTGGATCGGCATTACGGTCGGCCCCGCCGGCGCAGGCCCGAAATTTAACGTGAACTACGAACAGATCTGCGCCTTTTGCCCCGGCGCCTTCCTGGGCGCGGTGAGCAACTCCCCCCCCGGCAACGTTCTGACGAATGCTGCATTTGGTGTTATCGCCGCCCTCAATAATAGCAATACCAATGGCGTCCAACAGGATCTCTCGGGCTGCGAGGTGAATGGAGCGCCATTCAATCCGCAAAACGTACGGACGGGTGTTGAGCTGGCCATCCCATTGGCGGCAATCGGCAACCCGACCGGGCAGGTTTCCGTCTGCGCGTTCATCACGGACGATCAGTATGCCAGCATGTACAATCAGGTCCTCGGTCCAATCTGGGACGGCACGCCGACGTATTGCCAGAGCAGCTTCGGCACTGCCAGCTCGGTCGACTTCAGCGCGCTTCCGGGAACGCATACTTTCACGCTGGCAGTGCCCCCGTGCAATGCCTTCCTGGTTAGTCCGGCCAGCGCTTCATACGGCAGTAGCGGCGGAGCAAGTAATGTGACTGTGGCCGATGTCGGCGCCTGTTCTTGGAACGCAACAAGCAGCGTGCCTTGGATCGTGATTACGTCGGGCGCCAGTGGCGTGGGCAATGGCACCGTTACTTACTCCGTCAGCTCGAACACCTCGATCAACGCAAGGTCGGGGACATTGAGCATTGTCGGGCAGTTCGCGGCGACGTCCGTGTCCATTAGCCAGGCTGGTCTGGTTTTGCCTCCCTTGAGCGGCATTATCATCGACGGCACGGTCGACCCGGGCTACGGCTGCCCGGTTGCCGTGCAGCTGCTGTCGACCACTTTCGGCAAGAACACCAGCACCAACTTTATCAATGCTACCGGGTCCGAACTCGATGCGGCGTACGGGCTAATCAAGGATAATGTGTTATTCCTCGTGTTGGCGGGAAATATCCAGGCCAACGGTAACAGGGTGCACATTTTCTTCATGACCGGTTCCGGTGGGCAAAACACCCTCACCAATGTTAACCCTAATGTCGATGTTACCACGATCGGGGGTGGCACTACTAGCCGGTCGGTGCTGAGTTGGATGGGCCCCACGAATGGTGTCGCCAACGTGGTCGGCCCGGGCCCCGGTCTTACGTTTGATGCTGGCTTCGCGCCCAATTACTGGATGGACGTGAATTGCAACTCGACCACGAGCTTCTATAGCTACGCACAATTGTGGCCCGGTGGTACCAACGCCAGCGGCGTAGCTACCAATGGCTATTTCCTTGGCAGGACCGGCTCCACCAATGGCACGCTCGTCGGCGGCACGAATCCGTTCCTCATCCAGGCCACCCTCAACAACGGCAATACGAATGGCGTCGACGCAGGTAACGCCAGCATGGGGTGCTACACGAACCGTGCGGGCGTAGCCGGAGGCAATGCTGCCCAGGCGCTGACCGTCACCAACGGCATTGAAATCGCCATCCCACTGGCCGCTCTTGGCAGCCCGACGGGTACGATTGCCATTTGTACGTTCATCGCCAACAACACCGGACTGCAGTTGTCGGACCAAATCCTTGGCTCCTTCGGCACCAATGATCCGACCTACTGCTTGTTGGGCCCCGGCAGAACCACCAACAGTTGGGCGCCCTTCCTCGTCATGAGCAATTACCCCGGCCAACATTTCTTCTATGTCGGTCCGGAAATGCGCGTTACGAACGTCGGCGTTTCCAATACAGCCGTCAATGTCAGCTATCTGACGGAGAACAATACGAACCTACTTTACCGAGTGGAGCGCATAACGGGTAACTACTCGACTAATTCAGTTTGGGTGCCTGTGACGGGATTCACTCCCGGTACCGGCGGGATTATCACACAAACGGACAGCAACGGGGCTACCAACAAACCGGGCGCATTCTATCGTGTCCGGCAGTCTCCGAACTGTCAGTGAGTTCGAGCGTTCACAGATTGTAGGCCTGCGCCATCGGCTGCGGTGACGCAGGCTTCTTTCGCCTGCACGGAACCACCGGCTTGATTGCGCATGTAAAACACGCTAACACTGGAGCATGAAAAAGCTTCTCTGGATCGTGCCTGCTGTGCTGGTCATTCTTCTGGTGGTCCTTTTCCTCTCCCGCAATGTCATCGCCCGCGTCTCCGTCGAGTACGGCGCCAAAAAAGTCACCGGCTTCCCCCTGGAGATCGGCTCCGTCGATGTCGGCCTTTTCTCCGGCAAAGTGGATGTCCGCGACCTCAAGCTGATGAACCCGCCAGAGTTTCAGGAAAAAATGTTTGTCGACATGCCCCAACTTTATGTCGATTACCGCCTCGGTTCCATGCTCAGCGGCGCGCCGCATATCAACGACATGCTCATCAACATCAAGCAACTCGTCATTGTGAAGACCGATAAGGGTGATTCGAACGCAATGAAACTCAAGGGCGTCGTCTCCTCGGGCGGCGGCTCCAAGTCTTCCACAAAATACCAGGTGGACCAGCTACGCATCCAGGTCGGCACCGTCACCATCAAGGACTACAGCCGAGCCAAGCCTACGGAACGCACTCTCACCCTTAACCTCCAGCGCACCTACAAGAACATCAGCGACTCCACCGATATCACCCGCTTGGTCCTTCTCACCATCGCCGGCAACGTTCCCCTGCCGGAGATCGGCATCAAGCCGGAGGATCTAAAGAAAGGCCTCGGCAATGTCACCGATGCTGCCGGCGAGACCCTGAAAGGCGTCACCGAGCAGACGAAAGGGTTGTTCGACAACCTGAAGAAGGCTCTCCCGCAGCAGGATAACAAATAATCCAGGAAGGTGAGACTGGTACCCTGCCTGCCCTGCTCCCTGTGTTGCCTGTCGCATCCCAAACCAATTTGCGCTAATACTTGTGTCCACTGGCCAGCATGACCAAGCCCAGGCAATACATCGATGTGAGAAGAACGAAAAGGGTCGTGTTGTACGTCGTGGTCGCTTTGGTGGCCGTATTTGGCGCGATTGCCGCGTTCAGGTTGTGGAAGACTACCACAAGCGCGACCGTTTATTACCAGCGGGGATTCGCCGAGCAGGCCAAAGGCGATTTGGATGGTGCTATCGCCGATTACAATCAAGCCATCAAATTGAACCCCAGGCATGCCTACGCCTACAACAACCGGGGTCTCGCCAGGCAGACCAAAGGCGATCTCAACGGCGCAATTGCTGACTACGACAGAGCGATCGAACTGAACTCCAGTTATGCAAACCCGTACAACAATCGGGGTCTCGCCAAATCGGCCCAGGGCGATCTGGACAGCGCGATCACCGATTACAATCGAGCCATCAAATTGAATTCCACGTATACACTGGCTTACAACAACCGCGGTGTCGCGAAGTCGGCCAAAGGCAATTTGGACGGTGCCATCGCCGATTACGACAGCGCTATCAAGTTGGACCCGAATGATTCGCGCGCCTACTACAACCGCGGCATCGCCAGGCAGGACAAGGGGGATTTGGGCGGCGCCGTTGCGGATTTCGATAACGCTATCGAATTGGATCCGAAAAATGCCCAGTCCTACTGCACCCGCGGCTTCGCCAGACGGATGAAAGGCGATTTGGACGGCGCCCTTGCTGATTGCGGCCGCGCCATCGAATTGGATCCGAAAAACAGAAATGCCTATTACGGCCGCGGCGTCGCCCTGTACGACAAACGCGACTGGAATGGTGCGCTCGCGGACTTTCACAAAGTCTCCGCCCTGAAGCCTGCGGACTCCAGGTCGGAAACCTTGCAGGATTACTCGCAGATTCGAATCTGGATGACTCGCGCCAAACTCGGCGAGCGCGACGCGGCTACGAACGAGTTGAAGCAATATCTTCTCACACGAAGCACCGCCATGCCCAACGATTGGCTGGCGACCATCGCCCGCGCGCTGACCGGCGACGTGTCCGAAAGCGACTTGTTGAAGGCCGCCGACAGCGGCGATGCGAAACAAGCGCAGAGTCAACGGTGCGAGGCCTACTTCTACGCCGGCGCCTTGAGGCTGTTCGATGGCGACAAATCCACTGCCACCGACTATTTCAAAAAGTGTCTGGAAACCCACCTTGAAGATTACTACGAATACCAAAGCGCCGCGGCCGAACTCGAGTTTCTGAAACAATGAAGCGTCTCCGCAATCTCCCCGCCCTCGTTGAACCGGCGTCTCGCCTGCTCCCGCCGCCACCATGACCACTTTGATAAACCTCGACTTAACGCCACCAAACTGCTAGCCTCGCCACGGTAAATGGCGAGTGCCGCTTGTGTGCTGATGGCTGTCACGCAACGGCTGGGAGAGGAGCTAGGGGCATGAACAAACCGCTTGGGATCGGGTCGGCGAAGGCAAGAACGCCTCGCCTGATTGTTGTAGTTATCTTGTTGATTTTGGTTGGCCGCGTGCTCACGGCTGACGCGCAGACGGAGACGAATCTTTATACCTTTCTCGGCTCCCCCAACGACGGCAACCAGCCCTACGCCGGGTTGATCCAGGGCCGCGACGGCAATTTCTACGGCACCACATATAATGGCGGAACGAACAATCACGGCATCGTGTTCCGAATCACCCCCGGCGGCATCGAAACGAATCTTCACACGTTCGGCGACGGCAGTGTGAACTTTGCCAATGGCCTTGTGCAGGGCAGCGACGGCAATTTCTACGGCACGACGTATCAAGGCGGGACCAATAGCCTCGGCAGCGTGTTTCGAATCACTCCCGCCGGCATCTACACGAATCTCCACTCCTTTGGCAGCTCTCCCACCGATGGTGCCCGGCCTTTTGCAGCCCTCGTGCAGGGCAGTGACAGCAATCTCTACGGGACGACCACAATCGGCGGGGCGAGCAGCGCTGGCACCGTGTTTCGCATCAGCCCCGCCGGCAACTATACGAACCTCTATTCCTTTGCCAACTTTCCCACCGATGGCGCCAATCCAGAAGCCGCGCTCATACAGGCCAGCGATGGTAATTTCTATGGCACGACCATCGCCGGCGGGACGATCGGCTTCGGTACCGTATTTCGGATCAACCCCGCCGGTAGCGAAACGAATCTGTATTCCTTTGGCGGCTCCGCCACCGATGGAAATGGACCAACTGCCGCGCTGGTGCAGGGTAGTGACGGCAATTTCTACGGCACCGCCGAACAAGGCGGTGCAAACCACGACGGCACCTTGTTTCGGATCAGTCCCGCCGGCAACTATACGAATCTGTACTCCTTTGGCAGCTCCCCCGGCGACGGAAACTTTCCAGGAGCCGGTCTGTTACAGGGCAGCGACGGCAATTTCTACGGCACGACGGAACAAGCCGGGGCGAACGGTGTCGGCACCGTGTTTCGGATCAGCCCGGGCGGCAACTACACGAATTTGTACTCCTTTAGCAATTCCGCCAGCGATGGCCACCAACCCCATGCCGCGCTCATTCAGGGCATCGACGGCAAGTTCTATGGGACAACCACAACCGGCGGATCCAACAGCGTCGGCATTGTGTTCCGGCTGACTGTTCCCCTCAACCCGCCGGCCAACCAGATTTCTGCGGTCCAGTTGGCCGGCACGAACGCAGTACTTTCCATCCCTTCCGTGGCGACCGAAATCTACCAATTGCAATTTAGCAGCGCGATGGCCCCCACCAACTGGATCAATCAAGGTGGCTCCATCACCAGCAGCGGCAGCCTCCTGACCGTGACCAACCTCGGCGGTGCCCTGCTCCCGCAAGGCTTCTACCGGTTCGACATCACCCCGTAGAAAACAATCGGCTCAGTTGTTTGTTAAACGTTCCCAATTCCGGGCCTCCGGTGCTCATTGGAAGGCCGTCTTGTGGTGTCAAATGGGTTCTTTTTCCAAAACGAACCCATTTAAAAACACGCTTTCGAACAGTTGCAACCTCTTCTCATCCTGATGGATGTGCCCACAAACCCCCGAAATCAAAATGGGTTCGTTTCGCAAAAACCATGTTTTTGAACTACCCGTTTTTACACAACCGCTGCTTTCCTACATAGCTCCGCCCCGAAGCCGCAGCAACGGCGCAGGAGCGCCAAAGCCTTGGAGAAGGCGCGGTAGCCACGTTTTTTCAAAGAACTGAACGAACTATACCGCCCTCATATCACAATGTCCAGCAAAATTATCGTTTTACGATACATGATCGCGACCGCGGCCCACGCTGCTGGCTCCCGCTCGTAGAACGGGCGTCCCGCCCGTTCACCCCCCTCCTGAATTCCTCGCTGAACAGGCGTCTCGCCTGTTGCTCCTGTCTGCCGTCGTTCTTTCTTCCCCCCCTTCATCTCTACTTTTCCCTGTCGCCCCACAGCCGAATCTACGCTAATACTCATGTCCGCAGCCGAAGATGACCACGCTCCGGAAATACTTGGATGTGGTGAAGGCCGAGATGGATAAGTCCCTGCTCGAAGCGGCGGGCATCCCGGCGTTCATTGCCGGTGAGAATAGCGCCGCAATCGGTTACGGCAATATCTTCGGCGAAGTCCATTTACAAGTGCAGGACGCCGACGTCGACCGGGCTCGCCAGGTATTGCAGGATAACCAAGAGGCAACTCCACTCTCAGATGACTTCGTTCCGCCGGAGACCACATCTCCGGAAGCGCCTCGACCGAAAGTTGCCGATTCGGACAGTACGCGGACCGTGTTGAGTGCAGTGGTCACTCTGGTGGTCGTATTGGTCATGTTTGCTGCTTTCGGTTTATGGAAAACCTCACATAGCGCCTCCGCCTACTTCCGAAGCGGATACAACAAATGGACCAAGGGTAATCTGGACGGCGCAATTGCTGATTTCGATCGGGCCATCGAACTGAACTCCAGATACGCCCACGCCTACACGGATCGAGGACTCGCCAAGTGGGACAAAGGTGATTCGGACGGCGCATTGGTTGATTTCAATCGAGCTATTGATTTGGATTCGAAGGATACCCACGCCTACGACAACCGGGGTGCCGTCAAGCAGCTCAAAGGCGATCTGGACGGTGCGCTCGTTGATATCAACCAAGCCATTGAGTTGGACCCGAAGAATGCGCGGGCTTACGACAACCGGGGATCCGTAGAACATGCCAAAGGCAATTTGGACAGTGCCCTCGCGGATTTCGATAGATCCATTGAGCTGGACCCGAAATATGCCCATGCTTACGCCAACCGCGGCTCCACAAAGGGTGCCAAGGGCGATTTGGACGGTGCTCTTGTTGATTTCGACAAAGCCATCGAACTAAATCCGAAATACACACACGCTTATGAAAACCGCGGCTTCACCAAGCGAATGAAAGGCGACCTGGACGGAGCCCTTGCCGATTATGATCGAGCCATCATATTGGATCCGAAATTTGTTACAGCTTACAACAGTCGTGGCTTCACCAAGCGAATGAAAGGCGATTTGAACGGCGCGCTCGCCGCTTACAGTCAAGCCATCGCATTGGATCCGAAAAATACCAGCGCTCACTACGGTCACGGCGTCATCTATTACGACGAGCGCAACTGGAGCGACGCCCTCGCCGATTTTCGCGAGGCCTCCACAGAGGGGCCCACGATCGCGAAATCAGGGACGATGCCGGATTACTCACACATCCGAATCTGGATGGCCCGCTCCAAACTCGGCGAGCGCAATGAGGCAACTGAGGAGTTAAAACAATATCTTCTAAGGCGGACCGTCGGCAAACCCAACGATTGGCCGTCAACCATCGCCCGGTTCTTGACTGGTGATGTTTCCGAAAGCGACTTCCTGAAGGCAGCCGACAGCGGCGATGAGAAGCAAACGCGCAACCAAAGGTGCGACGCTTACTTCTATGCTGGCACCTTAAGACTGATCGACGGCGACAAATCTACTGCCGCCGACTATTTTAACAAATGCCTGGAAACCGGGGCCAAAGATCATTACGAGTACCAAAGCGCCGCCGCCGAAGTTCAATTCCTGAAAAGCGAGCTTCCGAACAGGCAGAATTGACCGCACCATGAATAAGTGGCCAGACTTCCTTTTCACCGTTACCATTCGCTTCATCGGTGGCGTCTTCATTGGTTGTCTGGCTTGCGTGCTCTTCACCTATCGAGTCATTCTGGCGGGATTCTCCCATGACAATGTTCACGGGCCGATTCTTTGGTTGATCCTCTGCGGCGTGATCGGTGGCCTGGTCACGGTATTCACCATCCCTCACTGGCAAACACCATGGTACAAAGGAATTCAGAAACGGAAGGATGATAACTCCGCGCGGCACACAAATAGCGTGAGGAAAGATAACATCAGTGGACCCAGAGAATGATTCTCTCGTAAGGATTCCAGTTCTTAATGCGGCTGAACTGGCAGTGGTGGAATCGTTGCCGGAAGCCTAGGGCACTTTCTACATCTCCTTGCCCGGAGACCATGAAATCACGGGTTCCCGACTTCTCATCCGTATCTCCGACTTACCCGACGTGAAGGAACTGCTTGCAGACTTCAGGATTCAGACGCCGGGAGGCAAGCTTGTTCCGATACTGTGGTAGTTGCGATGGCCCGACTGCGCAGGCCAGCGAACTCAGGGCGGCCAACCGCCGGCTTCTGACTTGACCTGCCAGATTGCGCAGTACAACAACACCGCGGTGATCAGAACACAATCAAGATGGTCACTTCTGTTTCGGACCCATCTAATCGAACTGAAATGGAGGCGATCGCAAAACCAGTATGGTCTGTTGAGAGTCGATCACTCTCTCTTCCGCAGTGCGTAGCGTGGTTGGTACAACCCATCTGTCAAATCGACGGTTTCTTGAAACAACTGTGCGACGCTTTCGACCGCGCTGGCAAGTTCCGTAGCCGTAGAGCCCAAGTGCCCAAGCGTTCTTTGTACTCGTAACTCGATCTTCTCTGGGGCACGCTCAAACTCTGCGATCTCCTCGAGCGCCGTCTTGTCATTGATCAGATATTTGCGGTTCAATGCGAACAGAACCAGCACGAGATGGTTCACAGCACGAGTCAGACAGGCAGCCGTCCCATAGGTGTCGGAGCGGGTGGCGAACTTGGGCGCGAAAGCAGTCAGCCCGAACTCGGCCAGCCAGAGATAGTCCTGTATCACGGCCTGACGCAAGGACGTGGGATAATCCGCAACCTTCCGCTTCAGCAAACCCAGTCTCTTTTCGAGATCGACTAAGGGGACACACACCGCGATTTCACCAAGGTATGTTCCGCTAAAGAATCCAAAAGGAGGTTGCTGGTTGTGGTCGAGTTCGTAGCGGCCCGCTTCGGCCTCGGCGATGACTTGCTCCACCTGTTCGAGACTGCGGTAGATGAAATCGACGCGCTGGCCGCCGATGGTCAGCCATGCTCCACCGTTGACCCACCGGCCCCACTCGTAAAAACTCGTGACTACCGGCCGGGATGTGTCGTTGACGCTCTCGGCCAGTTTGCGCACGCTCTGAATGGAGAAGGGAACCGCCTCAGAATAGAGCAGGCCAAGATCGATATCTGAGCCCGGCTGGGCACGTCCGCGCGCATGCGATCCTCCGAGCACGACGGCCTTTATCCCTTGGATCTCTCCGAGTTGCTTCGCCAGCGACGAAACCAGTTCTCTTTGTTGGACTGATAATTGTTTCACATTCAACCACACCGTGTAAGCTGATACTGTGCAGTTACGACCATTATGGCGTGCGTAGATCGCTTTCGCACCTTCATTCCGGCCAAGTCCCATCTACTGATTTGATCTGCCAGATTGTATGTGAAAGAACGATGGCGACCGCCGTCGCCAGATTCAAACTGCGCGCTTGCGGGTTGAACATCGGGATGGTGATCGTCGTCTCCGGATTCGCATCCAACAACACCTTCGGCAAACCGGCCGTCTCCCGTCCGAACACTAAATAATCATCCGCACGATACTGCGGCTGCGTGTAAGGCCGTTTCGACTTTGTTGTTACATAGTAGAAGACGGGAGGGCGAGGCTCCCGCCGAGCCGCTGCTTGCAGTTGCTCCAGCGACTCCCAGCACTTCCACGTCACCTGCTCCCAGTAATCCATCCCGGCCCGCTTCAGCGTCTTGTCGTCCAGCCGAAACCCCAGCGGCCCGACCAGATGCAGCGTCGACTGCGTCGCAGCACACAACCGCGCCACGTTTCCCGTGTTCGGCGGAATCTCCGGTTCAACAAGCACTACGTTCATCGTAGTCCGGAGGCTAGTTTGTCATTCCAAACCTGTCGAGGAATCTCTCTGCTCCCCGGGCAGTGCCGGTGAATCAGATTGACCACTCAATTCTCCCAGCGTACCGTCTCCGCATGACGTCACGGTCGGACAGGTTTGTACCTTGTCATCCCTCCTTGTTCCCATACTACTGTTGGAAAACAGCGCCGTGAGACGACTATCCTCATTTTGGTTGGCATTGATCCTCGGCTGTATGGCGGAAGGGGTATTGGTGGGTATGAATACCGCGTTTGGCAGCATCGGGCCATGCGGCCCTGGCAACGTGTTCACCGTTCTTTTTATGCTCTGGCATCTGCCCGGTATGCTTCTCTCGTCCCCCATCTGGGCGTTGTCCAATCCCGAGCACGAACCGAATGTCTGCACCGTTGTGGGTACGGGCATTGAGTTCTTCGTCGGGGGGCTGATGTTTACCGGCTTGTTTTATCTTGTCATCAAATCGCGCAGGGGCTCCAACAGCAAAAATGCCAGCGCCTAACAATTCAATCGAGTGAACTCTCTGCCTGCGGCGCGGCTCGCCAGTCCTTCACTGTTATCGTCGGTAATCCACCTTCCACAAGAACAACCCATGCGCCGGCGCCGTCTCGACCAACGCCGTCCGCTTCTTCGCCTTCAACTGCGCTTGCAACTCCTCAATCGTGAGCCGCCCCTCGCCCACCTTGACGAGCGCGCCCACAATCGACCGCACCATCTTGTAAAGAAACCCATCCGCCCTCACCGCGACCGTAATCAGATCGCCCTGCTTGGTCACCGACAACTTCGAAATCGTCCGCACCGTGTTCTCCACGGGACGCCGCGGCTTTGCCGACACCACCGAAAAATCATGCCGACCCCTCAACAACCCGGCCGCCCGCCGCATCGCCGCTACATCCAACGGCCACGGATGATGCCACGCGTACGCGCGAAGAAAGGGATCGGCGACCGCGCCGCAATCGATCTGGTACCGGTATTCCTTCCCCCTCGCGGAGAAACGCGCATGGAACTTCGCGTCGGTCACCTGCAGCCGCAACACACGAACATCCTCGGGCAGATTCGCATTCAACGCCTTCAGCAGAGTTGGAACCTTGAGTTGCGTCCGCAATGTACAATTCGCCACCTGCCCCCGCGCATGAACCCCGGCATCCGTGCGCCCTGACCCGTGGACGCGCACGCCGCGTCCGTCAATCTTCGCGAGCGCACCTTCAAGGACTTCCTGAACCGTCTTGCCGTTCGGCTGCAACTGCCACCCGGCATATTGCGTCCCATCGTAGGCGATCGTCAGCTTAAAGTGTCTGGGCTTCGGTTGAAGGCGGGTTTGTCGCATCAAGATAACTCTGCAACATGATTTGCGCGGCGACTTTGTCAATCTTCTGCTTACGTTCGCTGCGCCGGACGTTTCCTTCGAGCAACGCGCGGTTCGCCTGAACACTCGTCAACCGCTCGTCCCATTTCGCTACGGGTACCGTCGTCGTGCGCTCCAATTCCTCGATAAACGCCAGTGTGTGCTCCGTTTGCTCGCTCCGCGTTCCATCCAACCGCAAGGGAACACCCACAACAATCTTTCCCACCCGGCGGTCAGCGCTGATTCGCGCAATCTCGCGGCTGACCGCCGCGATCCCGCCGCCGTCAATATACGTCAGTGGCGACGCGACCGTGCCGGTCTCATCGCTGAGCGCCAGCCCAATCCGTTTGTTTCCAAAATCAACCCCGAGAACGCGCATTTCATTACAGCAGTCGCTTGTACTTCTTATCCGCCGCCAATTTTTTCACCACGTCGCGTACTTTCTGCGCCTGGTCTTTGTGGCAGATCAGTGTCGCGTCGTCGGTGTGCACGATCACGAGGTCTCGCACGCCGACCGTCGCCACCAAATGCTTCTTGTCACTCAGGACAATGCAATTCGTCGAATCGATTTCCACGAATTCACCGCACGCAACGTTGCCGTCCGCGTCTTTCTCGTGGTGACGCCCAATCGCCGGCCAGTCGCCAACATCGTCCCAATCGAAATCACCGTTCGCGACAACCACGTTCTGCGCTTTCTCCATGATCGCGTAATCGACCGCGATCTTTTCCATTTTGGGATACTCCCGCTCTAGCGCTCGCGCAAACGTCTTCGTGCCGGCGGTCTTCTGAATCCGCCCGCAGGCGTCCCACAGCACGGGCTGGAACTGCCGATAAGCATCCGCCACTGCGCGAAACGACCAGACGAACATCCCCGCGTTCCAACGATAATCGCCGCTGGACAGAAACTCCTCCGCCGTTTTCCGGTCCGGCTTTTCCACGAACCGCCGCGCCTTCCAGAACTTCGTCGCCGACTTGTTGGAAAGTTCTTCGCCGACCTGAACATAACCATAGCCGGTCTGTGGTCCGGTTGGCTTGATTCCAATGGTAACGAGAACATCCTGCGCCGCTGCCAGCTTCAACGCATCGCCAACAACACGACGATAAGTCTCCGTGTCTTTGATGTACGAGTCCGCCGGCAACACCGCCATCACGGCGTCCGGGTCCTGCTTGCCAATCACCGCCGCCGCCACCCCGATGCACGGCGCGGTATTGCGTCCCATGGGTTCAGCAATGATATGCTTCACACGCGGAAGCTGCTTGAGCACCAGCGCCGCTTGCTCCCGGTTCGTCACCACCACGATCCGCGCGTCGCTCACCAGCGGACGTATCCGCTCAACCGTCTGCTGGATCATCGTTTTATCGCCGACAATCGGCAGCAATTGCTTCGGTTGCCTGCGCCGACTTCGCGGCCAGAACCGTTCGCCGTACCCACCTGCCATGACCACTGCCCAATTCATTTCACTTTCCCTCTTTCTTCACCGCTCGCACCATCGCCCCAACGAAGCGCGCCACCTTGGCCGCCAATTGACGGTCCTTACCATGCTTCGCAATCTGGTTCACAATCGCGCTGCCGACCACCACCGCATCTGCTGCGTGAGCCGCCGCGCGCGCCTGCGCCGGGTTCGAAATCCCAAACCCGATCGCCACCGGCAACTTCGAGTGTTTGCGAATGGTTACGACATGCTGTGTCGCGGCTGGTGCGAGCTTCTTCTGCATGCCCGTCACGCCCTCGCGCGATACATAATAAATGAAACCACTCGCATGCCGCGCAATCTTATGGATGCGTTGCGCTGGTGTCGTCGGTGCGACGAGATAAATCGGATGCAATCCCGCCTGTTTCATCGCCGCTTCATACGCATCCGCCTCTTCTGGTGGCAGATCCAGCGCCAGTACGCCGTCCACCCCGGCCGCCACAGCATCGCGAACGAAATTCTTCAACCCATAATGGTGCACCACGTTGTAGTAAACGTAGAATACGATCGGAACCTTGCAACCACCGCGTCGCAGCGCAGTCACCATCTTCAAGACCCCGCGTAGCGTCGTACCGCTGTGCAATGCGCGCTCCGCGGCCAACTGGTTCACAACTCCGTCGGCCAGTGGATCGCTGAACGGGACGCCGAGCTCCAGCACGTCCACGCCCACGCGTTCAAATTCACGCGCCAGTGCCGCCGTCGCCCGCAGGTTGGGATCGCCAGCAGAGATGTACGCGATGAAACCCTTTTGGCGGGCCGCGCGTAACGCGCGAAACTTGGTATCGATTCGATTCATTATTGTCAGCGCCTGCGTAATTTTACGCAGCGCGGTTGCGCAGGTAGATAAACCGCAGACCTTCGAGGGTCAACAACGGATTTACGCGGTCGATTTCACGGATCTTTTTCGCGATCAGTCCGCCGTAACCTCCCGTCGCCACGACCACCGCTTTCTCCATGCCGCGCTCGCGCTTCAGGGCGCTCAGGATCTCTTTCACCAACCCCCGATAGCCGATGACCGCGCCCACACGCATGGCGGCGACCGTGCTCCTGCCGATCGCCGAGGACGGTTCGGCCAGCTTGATCCGCGGCAACAGCGCCGTCCGCTGGTAGAGATAATCCGTCACCGACGCCAACCCCGGCGCAATGACGCCGCCCACGTACTCACGGGAAGAATTCACAATATCGAAAGTGACCGCCGTCCCAAAATCCACAACGATGGCCGGCGTACCGTAGAGTTCTGCAACGCCCACTGCGTTTGCCAGTCGGTCGGCCCCGATCTGTTTCTTGTTGGGATAACGAACACCAACCCCCAGATCAATATTCGCACTGACGACCAATGGCCGCATGGGCAACAGGCGCCCGACCCGTTTGGTCATCTTCGGTACAACCGACGCCAACACGACTCCCGAAATCCTGTCATCCCCAAAGGGAATCTTCCGTACCGACACCGTCGGCACTTTCACGACCCGCAGTATGCGCCGGGCGTTGGCCAGGGCAAAACTGGTGTTGGTGTTGTTGATGTTCACCAACAGGAAAGGATGTTCCTTCTTCACGAGCGCTCCACCACCACGTCGCCACCCAGAATTCTTTCGATCTGCCCGCTGTCGCGCCGCAATAACAACGCCCCATCACCGTCCAGCGCCTGCGCAAACCCCTCGATGCGACGCTGACCCATCGTCACCACGATCTGCCGTCCGAGCGTCGTGCAAAGCTTGGCCCATTCGTCCACAACCGTCTCGAAATCCGTGAGTGCCGCCTGATAACACTCGTCCAACGCGGTCAACACCTGCGCCGCCAGCGCCACCCGATCTTGCGCACTCCCGGTTTCTAATTCGACGGACGTGGCAATATTCGCCAGCTCACCCGGAAAATCCTCCCGCTGGCAATTCACATCGATCCCAATCCCCAGGATCGCGAGTAGGATCTCGTCGGCCTCCGCCCGTAGTTCCGTCAATACGCCCGCCAGCTTTTTGCCGTTCACCATCACGTCATTCGGCCACTTAATGCGCGCGTCCACGGCACAATTCTGACGAATCGCTCGCGCCACAGCCACGCTCGCGGCCACTGTGATGCGACTGGCCGCGCTTGTCGGCAGCGTTGGTCGCAACAAGACCGAAAACCAAAGTCCCTTCCCGCGCGGCGAAGCCCACGCCCGTCCGCGACGCCCGCGCCCACGCGTCTGCGATTCCGCAAACACTACCAAACCTTCCCGCGCCCCCGACTTTGCTAGGTGCTCAACCACCTCGTTCGTTGACGCGGTTTCCTCGAATACCAGAATCTCCGAACCGATCAGCGGGGCTTTCAACTGCGCCTTGATATCATCCGCGGTCAAACGGTCAGGAGTGCCGAGCAAGCGATACCCAAAATGTGGATGCGATTCGATCGTGTAGCCGATCTTCTCCAACTCCGCGATCTCGGCATTCACCGCCGTCGCCGGCAGTTTCAAACGCCGCCCCAGATCATCCACGCGGACAAATTGCCCTGCCGCTTGATAAAATGTCTCCAGAATCGCCGTGCCGGTCTTCACCTGCGGCCCACTCTAGACGGAAATACGGGAAAACTTAAGCACAATAAGTGGCCCCGCCCAGTCGCCACGCAGCCCTTAAAAATACTGCCTTCTGGCTTGACATCCCCATGGCACTTCACTAGACTTCATGCCCAAAGGGAAACATGGGTATATGAGAACAACAACACGATTTCTCGGGCTTCTTGGCTTCGTCACGGCTGGCCTCCTCTTGAGCCAGACCACATTCGGGAGCAAGGGCGGTACGAGCATTCTTCATTGGATGCTGCGCGCCACGTTCACCAACACGGATCTTGCTCCTAATGCGGTTGGCAGCGTCGATGCCAAACTCAATCAACAGGGGCACGCCGACAATCAAAAACTGAACATCAGCCTGGGTAAGCTGGATAGCAACACCACGTATACTCTCTCCGCGGTGCTCGGTGACGACACAAACCTGACCGACGTCACGACGTTCACCACCGATGCCAACGGGGCAGCCGCTTTCAAGTACTCACATGTGGGATCGAGCCGCGGCAACGGTCATGGCCCCGGCACGCCCTTGCCGGATGCGTTGAAACCCATTAGCAACATTCGCCAGTTGGTCATCGGCATCAGCAGCACTCAGGACGTGCTTCGCGCTGACCTGACGGCGCCCGACAAGTTTCAGTATCTCGTGAAACGCGCGATGTCTAACGACCATGTCGAAGACTCCGCCGCCGCCGCGCTTCGGATCCACGCCAGCGGTTCGTTCGTCCAGTTCCGCATCGACGCATCAGGGTTGATGGCAACGCAGACATACTTTCTCGCCATCAACAGCGACATCGCGTCGAGCGCGACGAGCGACACGCAAGGCGACCTCAACATCAGCGACCTGCCCGGCGGAGCCCCCGGCATCCTTGATATCCACGATCTGGCGATCCTCAACAGCACTAGTAACAGCGTCCTCAGTACAACCTTGCCGTAACGCTTCTGGGTGAAGGGCCTCGGAGGGACGGACCACCTGTCCGTCCCTTTTGTTTTGCTTGAGCCGCGCCATCGTGCATTGCGGGCGCCCTTACCCAGAATAAGAAATCATGTAGCGCTGCTCGCTCGCCCCGGTAGGCTCGCGCATCGTGAAAGGCGACCTCCAATCCCCAGAGCACATCACTTATCTGCTGACGCATTGTCATAACTTCAATCCACCAATTCCAGCGAAAAATCCACCGCTCGCGCCGAATGTGTAAGCGCGCCGACAGAAATGTAGTCGACACCGGTGCTGGCGACGGCGGTGATAGTGTCGAGACGGACGCCGCCGCTGGCTTCGGTTTTGGCACGGCCTGCAACGAGCATCACGGCTTCCCGCAGTTCATCCGGCGTCATGTTGTCGAGCAGGATATGGTCCGCACTGGCCGCCAAAGCCTCTTCCACCTGCTCCAAATTATCCGCCTCGATGATGATCGGTGCATTCGGGTGGTTCTTACGAACTGAAGCGACCGCATCACCGAGGGCTTTCGAGCCAAGGCGGGCCAACACAACGCGATGATTGTCTTTGATCATCATCGCATCGAAAAGACCCACGCGATGGTTCGTGCCGCCGCCGACCGCCACCGCGTACTTCTCCAGAATGCGGAGCGTGGGCGTGGTCTTACGCGTATCCAGAATCTTCGGCTTCACACGCACGGAGGCCTCCGCCACCTTCGCGACGAACTGGTGCGTCAGCGTCGCGATCCCCGACAGCCGCTGCAAAAAGTTGAGCGCCGTCCGTTCACCGGTCAATATCGCGCGCGCCGGGCCCTTGAGGACACATACGCGAGCCCCCGTTTCCACCACATCGCCTTCGTCCACCAACAGCTTTACCGTGACTGCCCGATTGATCTGCGTGAAGACCGCTTCGACCACCGGCAAGCCAGCCACAACGCATGGTTCCTTCGCGACGATATAGGCTTCCGCCTGCTGGTCCGCCGGAATCGCCATTTCCGTCGTGATATCGCCAGCGCCGATGTCCTCGGCCAGTGCAGCGCGCACGAAGTTATCGACGATTTCTTGCGGCAAAGCGTTCATCGCATCTTTGCTGGACGACTTTTCTTGACCACGTTCACCTTCAACTTGCGGTCGTATTTCAACTGACGGCGGGCCGGGACTTCGGGTGCTTTGGTAGCTCCGCCGGGTTCGCTCTTCTTGAGTTCATCAATCTGGTCGCGCAGGATCGCCGCTTTTTCAAATTGCAGGTTCTCGGCGGCTTCCAACATCTCAGCTTCCAATTCCCGCAACAACTCCGCTGTCTGGTAGCCCCCAGGAGCTTCGCGGACGACCGAGGCTTCTACGGCGCGCGCCTTCGTGAGATCAGCGAGGCTGAGTTGCAATTCGCGTTTCACCGTCTTGGGTGTAATGCCGTGCTCCTTGTTGTACGCCAGTTGCTTGGTGCGGCGATACTCGGTCGTCTGGAGAAACTTCTTGATCGAGTCGGTCATCACGTCGGCATAAAGAACAACGGCCGCGTTGATGTGGCGCGCGGCGCGACCCGCCGTCTGGATGAGCGACGTGGCGCTGCGGAGGAAACCTTCCTTGTCGGCATCGAGGATCGCCACCAATGATACTTCCGGCAAATCGAGCCCTTCCCGCAACAGGTTGATGCCCACCAGCACATCGAAATCCGCGGCGCGAAATCCGCGCAGCACCTCGACACGTTCGATTGCGTCGATTTCACTGTGCAGATATTTCACGCGAATGCCGACTTCGCGGAGGTAGTCGGTGAGGTCTTCCGAAGTGCGCTTGGTTAACGTCGTCACCAGCACGCGCTCCTGTTTCTCGGCCCGGGCGCGGCATTGTTCGATAAGATCGTCGATCTGACCCTTGAGCGGTTTGATCGTCACGGCCGGATCGATCAGGCCGGTGGGCCGGATAATCTGTTCCGCGACCACTGTGCTGCGGCTGATCTCGGTCGGTCCCGGCGTGGCAGAAACGAACGTGCATTGGTTGACCAGGGTCTCGAACTCCGTCGAGTTCAACGGGCGATTGTCGAGCGCCGAGGGCAGACGGAAGCCATGCTCCACCAGCGTCGTCTTGCGCGAGCGATCACCGGCATACATGGCCCCGATTTGGGATACCGTGACGTGCGATTCGTCGATAATCAGCAAGTAGTCCTTCGGGAAGAAGTCGATCAACGTAAACGGTCGCTCGCCCGGCGCGCGATTGCTAAGATGGCGCGAATAATTCTCAATGCCGCCGCAAAAGCCCATCTCCTTGAGCATTTCAAGGTCGTACGTGGTCCGCGAATACAGGCGCTGCGCTTCCACGAGTTTGTTCTGCGATTCAAACCACGCGACACGGTCTTTCATCTCGGCCTTGATGGCATCAAAGGCGCGAACGATCTTCGAGTATGGCAGTACCCAATGCTTGGCGGGATAAATGGAAACCGAACTGTTGGTCTCGATCTTGTGCCCCGTCAGCGGCTCGAAGCGCGTGATCTGTTCCACGCGGTCGCCAAAGAACTCGATCCGTACCGCATCTTCGGTGTAACTGGGGCAAATCTCGACCGTGTCACCGCGCACGCGGAAATTGCCGCGCTCGAACTCGACATCGTTGCGGTTGTACTGCATGTCCACAAACTTGCGCAGTAGATCCTCGCGGCCCATCTCACTGCCCACCTCGATCCGCGCCATCATTTCAAAGTAGTCCTCGGGCGAGCCCAGACCGTAAATGCATGAGACGCTGGAGACAACGATCACATCGCGCCGCGACAACAGCGAACTCGTGGCGGAAAGCCGCAACTTCTCAATCTGCTCGTTGATGGCCGAGTCCTTCTCGATGTAGGTATCCGTCTGCGGGATGTACGCCTCGGGCTGGTAGTAATCGTAGTAGCTGACGAAATACTCGACCGCGTTGTGAGGGAAGAACTGTTTGAACTCGCTGAAAAGTTGCGCCGCGAGGGTCTTGTTGTGCGAAATCACCAGCGTTGGCCGATCCAGGTTCTGGATGACATTCGCCATCGTGAACGTCTTGCCGCTACCCGTAACCCCCAGGAGCGTCTGATAGCGGTTGCCCGCCCGGATCGATTCAGTCAGTGCCCTGATCGCCTCCGGCTGATCCCCGCGCGGCTTGTATTTGCTGACGAGATCGAAAGACATTGGACACGAATCTAACACAGCCATGGCGATCCGCAATATCGTCTACAGAAAACGCTGGCGGCAAAACCGATCTTGGTGCAATCTCACTGCTTGTCAGACGGGCCGGCGGGAACGCTGCATCACGACTGAAACTTGAGCAAGCTCTGGAGATGAAAATGTTCACCCACATTCGGCGCAACTCCCTGAAAGTAATCGCTGCTTCCGCAATGGCTTTATTCCCGATTGGAAAAGCCGCTTTCGCGGAGTCAAAGGAACCGCGACCCGAGGGAAGCATAACCGTGCGGCTCACCGCCGCCGATAAGCGTTACGCCCTCGCTGACCCACTCCGCTGGCACCGGGCATCCGGTAAAGTCGGCACGAACACGATTGTAATTCTGCCCGCCAGGAAGCAGCAGCCCATCCTCGGTTTTGGCGCCGCTTTAACCGACGCCGCCTGTTACATGATCAACCAGATGCCTGAGGCGGATCGCGATAAATTGCTTCAGGAGTTGTTCGACCCGAAGCAAATGGGCTTCAGTCTCTGCCGCCTCTGTATCGGATCGAGCGACTATGCGAAGACCATGTACAGTTTCGATGAAGGTGATCCTGACCCTGAACTCACGCGCTTCTCGATTGACCACGACCGCGCCTACATCCTGCCCATTGTTCGTCGCTCGCGGGAGATCAACCCTGACTTGTACCTCTTCGCGTCACCGTGGAGTCCGCCGGGTTGGATGAAGGACAATAATGCCATGTTCGGCGGCACGATCCGCGCGCATTACCTCCCCGCCTATGCAAATTATTTTGTGAAGTTCCTGCAGGCGTACAAGGATGCAGGCGTAGAAATCAATTCTGTCAGTTCGCAAAACGAGGTGGATACCGACCAGGACAGCAAAATGCCGGCGTGCCTCTTTCCGCAGGAAATTGAAGTTCGCTACGTGGGCCAGAACCTCGGACCGGCCCTGGAAAGCGCCGGCCTTAAGACGAAAATCTGGCTCCTTGACCACAACTACAATCTCTGGGGCCGCGCCCTCTCCGAGCTCGACGAGCCTGAGGTAAACAAATACACGAAGGCCATCGCCTGGCACGGATACCTCGGCAAACCGGAATGGGTCGAGAAAGTTCTGGCGGTGCATCCGGATGCGGAAATGTATTGGACGGAAGGCGGCCAACACTTCGACGATGAGGACTACGCAACCTGCTGGTCGAAGTGGGGTTCGAAGTTCACCGACATCCTCCGCAATGGCATGCGCGGCATCATCGGTTGGAACATGGCCCTCGATGAAACCGGCAAACCAAACATCGGCCCCTACAAGTGCGCTGGCTTGGTAACGATCAATTCCCAGACCAGGGAAGTCACGCGCAGCGGACAGTTCTGGGCATTCGCCCACTTTACCCGCGCCATGCAACGCAATGCCGAGGTGATCGGGTCAGAGGGAGACGTGGCCAGTGTGCAGCATGTAGCGGCAGTGAATCCCGACGGTCAGTACGTCGTTGTTTTGACGAACAGCGGCAAAACCCCGACCACCGTGCAGCTACGTGACGGATCAAGTATGGTCAAAGTCGACCTACCCGCCGACTCGGTTACGACTCTCATCTGGAAGTGATCGAAAACTCCCGGCAAGCGCCCGTCACATCGTCTCGCCGAGCCAATCGACTGTTTCGGTGATGACCCGGGTTTCCCAGATATGCTTATTGAACGTGTGGTCGGCCCCGGGAATGATCACTTTCTTGACCACACGCTTGTGCGCCTGTAACACGCGCTCGTACATGTCCCCGTGCAGCGCAGGGACGGTTTGATCCTTCGAGCCATGGACGATGAGGACAGGGCACGCGGATTTCACCACTTCGCGCAGCGGACGCATATCGGCAAATTGGCGGATGAAGGCCACGCCAACGAGATTGCCATCGTGATCCGTAATGCCGGTTTCCGCCAGCGAGGAGACGGCCTCGGGCGTGGACAATTCATCCAGAATACCCTCGCCTTCCGCCACGGGGGCAATCAGCACAAGCGATTTGACGCGGTGTTTCTCGCGGGCCGCGACGTGGGCTGCGACCGCGCCGCCCATGCTGAGCCCGATGAGCGCGAGGCGGCGCGAGTTGACGCGCTTATGCCGCGCGAGAAACTTGATCGCCTCCAGCGAATCGGCCACTTCCGACCGGATCGTCATGTCTTCGAAATCGCCGGCGCTGTCACCAGACCCCCGAAAATCGAAACGCAGGCTGGCGATGCCATGCTCCGCCAGAGCGCGCGAAATCTTCACAAACATGCGGTGGGGTTCGACCTTCGTTCCTGTGAATCCATGGAGCAACAACGCGGCGGGAAAACGGCCCTGCCCTTCCGGTAAATGCAGCATCCCGACCACCTGCTGGCCCTTGGATTCAAAAACGACGGGTGTTTCCATGCCGCGCGATAGTAGAAGCGGCCAAAGTCATTGTCAACGCGCCGCTCCGCCGCTACAGTCAACCACCATGCCCATTCAGTGCGACTATCACATGCACACGCCCCTGTGCAAACATGCGGCGGGACCGATGGAGGACTACGTCCAGCGCGGCATTGAACTCGGCCTGCGCGAAATCGGCTTTTCCGACCATAATCCCCTGCCCGGCGGTCGCAGCAGCAATGTGCGCATGGCGGAAGAGGAACTCGACTACTACGTCGAGCGCGTGACGGAGCTGCGCTTTCGTTACCGCGGGAAGATCGACGTGATGCTCGGCCTGGAAATGGATTACCTCGAAGGCCTCGAAGATTATTTGGCGCAACAACTCACCCGGCATCCGTGGGATTATGTGATTGGATCGATCCACTTTCTCGATAACGCCTGCCGCGAGTCATCGTGGCCGCGCCAGCACGCCGGCGACGGTCACAATCTTTACACCCGCTATTTCGAACGCGTCCGCCAGCTGGCGCGCAGCGGCCTGTGTGACGTCGTCGCGCATCTTGACGTGGTGAAACGCTCCGGTCACCTGCCCGGCGCGCGCGAGGCCGAAGACATCACCCGCACGCTCCAGGAAATCAAGGCGGCGGGAATCTGCCTGGAGATCAACACCTCGGGGTATCGCCATTCCGAACTGCCCGAGCCGCAACCGTATCCGATGCTCCCCATCGTCGAGGAAGCGCTGGCGCTGGGCATCCCGCTGACAGTCAACTCCGATGCGCACGCGCCGGATCAAGTTGGCCTCAAGTTCCGCGAGGTTGAGACGTTCCTGAAGCGGAAGAATTGCCGGCAGCTGGCGAAGTTCGATCGACGCAAGCGCGAGTTGTACGCGTTATAGGTTTTATTCATCCCTCAGTTTTTCGTAACACTGTTTGCAAAAGATCCAAATGCCCCGCCCGGAGTCGGTAGTCCAGCACAACTCCCCAATGTAAACGTGCGCATTGCAGAAACTACAGTGTTCGTGATCCCATCCTTTTTTCTCTCGTTCAAAGAATGACTCATAACCCTTTGAAAAATGCCAGGGCACCTTCGCGTTATGACCACCGGGAACAGGGAACCAGCGTTGTTGACCTGAACGCTTCAGAACTTCTCCCACTTCGGTTGATGGATCCTGTCCTTCGGGAACAAAAACTACGGCGGCGTCTGTGCCAGGAAACTTATACTCCTCAAGCATCGCCTTCGTAAACGTGTCTAGTGGTGGCGCGCTCATTTTGTTAGGCACTCTTTTAAGATGAGATCGCCGACTGGCTCTTGCGGGCTGCGACATCGCTGCGCCACGAGAGAATGAGGTACAAACCCACGCCGATGCAAATCGCGCTATCGGCGACGTTGAACGCGGGCCAGTGGTATTGGCCGACATAGAAGTAAAGGAAATCCGTCACATGATGGACGCGCACGCGGTCAATTAGATTGCCGATGATCCCGCCCGTAATCAGCCCCAGCGCGACACGCGAACCCGGGCGATTCAGTTGAAAGGCGTGACGAAAAAGATACATGCCCAGGAGTGCCAGCAGCGAGACGACGGCCAGCACCAGATTACAGTCCTTGAGGATGCTCCACGCGGTACCGGTGTTGGGCCAATTGACGAGGCTAAAGAAACCGCTGATCACAACGCGAATCTCTTCCTCGCTGAGGGAGCGCACCACGAGCCACTTCGTCACTTGATCGAGCACAGCCACCGTCACGGCGATGAGCGCGACCCATTGCATGGCTCGTCCCGACGTTACTCCTCGGACTCCTCTGCCTCGCCGCCGTCTTCGTCGGCGCCCTCGGTGAACATCGGCCCTTGTGGCGCCGGCCGACGATGGTCTTTCTCGATGTCGGACTGGCAGTTCACACACAGGCGCGCAAACGGCACCGCTTCCAGCCGCGCCTTCATGATGTTCTTCTCGCAGTTGCCGCAAACGCCGTATGTGCTGTGCTCAAGCCGTTTGAGCGCCTCTTCAATTTCATACAGCGCTTCCTGTTCGTTCGAGACGAGGCTCAACGCGAACTCGCGGTCAAAATTATCGCTGCCCGCGTCCGCCATGTGCAGGCTGTAGCCGCTCAATTCACCCGAGGCCTCCCGCTGCGTGCGTTTGAGGTTGTCGCTGGCCAGAAAATTCACGCCGTCAATGAGATGATCGCGCAAATCGAGCAGCAGCTTCTTGAACTTCGTCGCGTCATCCTTGGAAAGTTTCAACGTCTTCGCCGGGCGATTCTCTTCCGCGGCAAGCGCCGCCTCCGCCGCCCGCTTCTTCGCTTCGGCCTTCGATACCTTCTCTTTCGGCGCTGCCTTGGCTTTCGAAATTGTCCCCATGGTTCCCTTTTTCGCAATCGCTTTCGGTTTGTCGGCCTTGATTTTCCTGGCTTGTTTCTTCATAAACTTCTTTGATCCCACGGCATTTTTTATGCCCGCTGTTTCACGACTTCCGCGCACCGCCCGCACAATTCCGGATGCCCCGCGTCCGCGCCCACATCTTCCGTCCACCGCCAGCACCGCACGCATTTGCTGCCGGAAGCCGGGCTGACTTTCACGCGCAGTTCGCCACCCGTCGTTCCCGCCACCCGAACCTGCGACACAATCAACACCGTCTCCAGCACCGACCCGAGTTTTTCCAACAATTCGCGCGTCGCTTCGTTGTTCGCCTCAATTTCAACCTGCGCTTCGAGCGACTTCCCAATTGTCTTGCTCTGCCGCGCCTTCTCCAGCTCCAGCGAGGCGACCCGCCGGACTTCCAACAAACGTTCCCAGCGCGTTTCCAGCTCCGCGTCGCGCCGCTCCGCGTCCGCCACCGGAAACTTCGCCAAATGCACCGACTCCGTTTCCCGTCCCGACAGGCAATTCCATACTTCATCCGCCGTGAACGGCAGGATCGGCGCCAGCACCTTCGCCAACACCGCCACCGTCTCAAAAATGGCGGTCTGCGCCGACCGTCGCTCCGCCGAATTGGGCGCAAGCGTATACAACGGGTCTTTCATTACGTCAACGTAAAAGGACGAGATTTCCACTGCGCAGAACGCGTTCACCAAATGGTAGACCCGGTGAAACTCCAGGTTCTCGTACGCCTCGGTCAAATCAGCGACCAGCGCCTGCAAACGCGACACAAGCCAGCGGTCAATTCCCGCCAGTTTTTCGTGCGGCACCGCGTGCTTCGCGGGGTCGAAATCATAGAGGTTCGCCAACAGGATCCGTAGCGTGTTGCGCACCTTGCGATACGTTTCGGAGACGCGCTCAAAAATCTCTTCCGACAACGGCACGTCTCCCTGGTAGTCCTCCGAGACCACCCAAAGCCGCAACACATCCGCCCCGTAGCGCTTCACGTACTCTTCCGAGTTCGCCGGCTTGCCGGCCGACTTCGAGATCTTCTGCTTCTTCCCGGTTTCCGCAACCTGCACCACGAGAAACCCGTGAGTCGCCACCGACCGGAACGGCGCCGCACCGTTGCCCGCCACCGACATCAGGAGCGACGACTGGAACCAACCGCGATGCTGGTCGCTGCCTTCCAAATACAAGTCCGCCTGCCAGGGCAGCTGTTTCGTATCGGCCACCGTGTGCTTCAGTTCCGGCCGCCGCATCAACACCGCCCGCGACGACGAGCCGGAGTCAATCCACACGTCGAGCGTATCGTGGGATTTGGTGACTGCCTCGGGGCCTTTCCACTCCTTCGGCTTTAGCGCCGTCCACAGTTCCGCGACGGATTTTTCAAACCACACATTCGAGCCGTGCTTCTCAACCAAGTCGGCCGCGTTGCGGACAATCTGCGCGTCGAGAATTGGTCCGCCCTGCGCATCATAAAACGCCGGGATCGGTACGCCCCACGCGCGTTGCCGCGAGATGCACCAATCCGGCCGCTGCTCGACCGTGGCCGCGATGCGGTTCTCGCCCCACTTCGGCACCCACTTCACCTTGCGCACTTCTTCGAGGGCGCGTTGCCGCAGATTGAGGTGATCGAGCGCGACGAACCACTGCTCCATCGCGCGAAAGATGATCGGGTTCTTGCATCGCCAGCAATGCGGATACGAATGCGAAACCTCCGCGTATCCCGCCAGCGCCCCGATGGACTGGAGATGGTCGACAATGGCCTTGTTCGCCTTGAACACGAATTGACCCGCGAATTGCCCCGCCTCTTTCGTGAAGACACCGCCGTCATCGACCGGTGCGAGCGTTTCCAGTCCATACTTCTGGCCGATCTCGTAGTCTTCCGCACCGTGACCCGGCGCCGTGTGTACCAAACCCGTGCCTTGCTCCAACGTCACATACGGCGAAATTACAAAAGGCGAATCGCGATCGATAAACGGATGACGCGTGACCAGCCCTTCCAGCTCGTCCACCGGAACTTTCTGTTGGACCACCAACTCAACCCCGCTCGCCTGCGCCACCCGCTCGACGAGTCCTTCCGCCAGGATCCACGTCTCACCGTTGGGCGCTTTCACGCGGACATACGTCAGATCCGGCTTCACCGCAATCGCCAGATTGGCCGGCAACGTCCACGGCGTCGTCGTCCAGATGACCGCAAATTCCTTGTCCTTCCCTTTTACCGGAAACTTCACATACACCGATGGTGAAGTGTGGTCGGCATACTCGACTTCAGCCTCCGCCAGCGCCGTGCGACACGTTGCGCACCAGTAGATCGGCTTCTTCCCGCGATAAACGAAACCCTTTTCCACAACGTCCGCGAACAGCCGCAGTTCGTCCGCCTCGTATTCCTTGTTGAGCGTCAGGTACGGATGATCCCAGTCCCCGAGCACCCCGAGCCGCTTGAATTGCGTCCGCTGGATGTCGATGTACTTGCGCGCATAAGTGTCACACGCCGCACGGATCGTCGCCGGATCTGCCGTGGTATTGCCCGCCTTGCGCATGTCCTGGGTGACCTTGAATTCGATGGGCAACCCGTGGCAGTCCCAACCGGGAACGTACGGCGCGCAGTGGCCACTCATCGTCTTGTACTTCACCACGACATCCTTGAGCGTCTTATTGAGCACATGGCCGACATGCACATCACCGTTGGCAAACGGCGGCCCGTCGTGCAGTACAAAGAGCGGCGCACCTGCACGCGATGCCATGATCTTCTCGTAAAGCCCAGCAGAATCCCACCGCGCCAACATCTCCGGCTCGCGCACCGGCAGGTTGGCCTTCATCGGGAAGTCCGTCTGCGGAAGGTTCAGCGTGTCTTTGTAATTTGCCTGGGTTTCAGTCATGTACGCCCCGCCGAGAGCGGGCAAAAGTATCACGCACCGAGGGCCGTGTCAACGAGGGCGCCACGTCCGACCACCCTGAATCCATTTCGGACGCAAACGTGGCAGGAACGTCACCGTCGCGAACATGTCATCGGTTGTCCTCATCGTGTCGTACGCATTATTATTCTTTGGGAGCGCGAGCCTCCCGGCGAGCCGTGCCCCTCCCCGGTCTGTCATCCCGACCAACAACCACACGCCTCCACCATTCCAACGACCCGCACCCCATAGCGTTAGCGTCCTGTTGTCTCTGCTCGCTCTGCCAACGTGGGAGGGACGTTCCCGTCGCGACTCCCATTTGGCTTCATTTTGTAGTTTCCGCGTCAATCAACCCTTTAACCCCCTGAAAATGGGTTCGTTTTCCAAAACGAACCCATTTGCAAACCGACCTCTGCAAACCCCCAACAAATTCAGCCACCGCATGATACAGAGAAATTCCCTCAAAAATAAAATGGGTTCGTTTCGCAGAAACATATATAGGCCCCCTTCCTCCCCGCCGCTCGTGGTGGGGGCAGCTTGGCCTTCGACTCGTCCGCCATAGCCTTAGCGACGGCGGAAGCCCTGTCGAAGGCGGATAGCCGCGCTTGGCAAGCGCGGTTCTGACCCCGGTAAACGTCCATTCATAATTCACATGTTGACCATACACAACCCATCATGCCATGTCGAGTAGAATTATCGATTTGCGATATACACTCACTCACCAGGACTGACGTTGTAGCTGCGCTTCTATGAGCCGAGTCGGACGAGACGCCGCGATGTAGTTGTCGCGGCAACCGCAGATCTGATGGAAAGAAGGCACTAATCTCGCGGCCGTGCCCTACGGCGTAATATCAAACCGATAGAACCCCTGCGGCTGCAACGCCCCGCCGAAGTTGGTCAGTGTCAACAGCGCCCCAATGCTGTTGGTCACCGATACGCCGGGGACATTCACCCAGTTTGTAGGGTTCATCGAACTGCTAACCTGTAATTGATATATTTCGGCCGCTATGGACGGGATATTGAAAACGATATTCGTGCCCGACAACTGGACTCCAGTAATTTGATTGATCGGATACGGTGCCGGGTTGAGAGGAACGGTCAGTCTGAACACCGTTCCGTAGTTGTTCGTCCCTCCTGCCGTGGTTGTCCCATAGAAACTGCCGTCGCGACCCTGCACCAGCCCGGCATCTGGCGTACGTCCATCGTTGGCGGAGCCGATAAAGGAGTAAACGATCGTGTAGTTGCCGCTGGGACTGATCCGAAATACGATGCCGGCATTGTTTGTCCCGCCATTTTCGGTTGTCCCGTAGAAATTGCCATCGCTGCCCTGCATTGGCGCGGCTGACGGATAGTATCCATCGTTGGGAGGGCCGACAAAGGAGTAAAGATTCGTATAGGTGCCGTTGGGACCGATCCGAAACACGGTGCCGCAGCCGCCGGAACAATTGGTACTCGCCCCGCCGTAATACGTCGTCCCGTAGAAATTACCGTCGCTGCCCTGCGCCAGCCCGGCAAATGGCCCATATCCATCGGTGGGGGAGCTGCCAAACGAGTACAGAGTCGTGTAGGTGCCGCTGGGACTGATCTGAAACACGGTGCCGCATCCGATGGAGCAATTGGTGCTCGCCCCGCCGAAATAGGTCGTCCCATAGAAATTGCCGTCACTGCCCTGTACCAGCCCGGCATATGGTCTGGCCCCATCGGCGGGGTGGCTGCCGAAGGAGTACAGATTCGTATGAGTGCCGCCTGGACTAACCCGAAACACGGTGCCAGCGTTGTTCGCCCCACCAAATTCGGTCGTCCCGTAGAAACTACCGTCGTGGCCCTGCACTAGTCCCCAAGGATTGCTTCCACTATTGGAGGAGTTGGCAAAGAAGTAAAGTGTCGTGTAGCTGCCGCTGGGACTGATCCGAAACACTGTGCCGCATCCGCTGCCGTTACAATAGACACCCGTCCCCCCGTAATAGGTCGTCCCGTAGAAATTGCCGTCGCTGCCCTGCACCAGCTCGGCCCCTGGACCATCCCCATCAATGGGATAGCCGGCGAACGAGTAAAGAGTCGTAGAGGTGCCGCTAGGAGTTATCCGAAATACGCTGCCAACGCTGCTCGACCCTCCCAAGTAGGTTGTCCCGTAGAAATTACCATCGCGGCCCTGTACTAGCTTGGCAGATGGATCTCGCCCGTCATCGGTGGGGTAGCCGATAAAGGAATGAAGCATCGTTTCTGTCTGTGCGTCGGCATTGAAAGCTCGACCCGTCAAAACCACCAGACCTAATGTGATGATAAGATGGAGCGTTTTCCCCGTAGATAGCCCGACATAAATCGATTTGTTCATTGCCGACGCTCCTCCTTGAGGCGTTGCTAGACGCGCTTCCTAGCTGAGCGAGTTTAGCAATCCGGCAAAGATAAGTCGAACCTTTCCGTCCCGCGCAAAAGGATGGGTTACTGCCTCGGCTTCGCCGCCATCTTCTTGAAGAACTCCGTCGCCCGTTCCTGGATCTCGGCAGTCGTCAATTCCTCCTTGTGCGTCGCGATCCACCAGGCATTTTCCGCTACGTCCTTCACGCAAGCGCTGCGGTCCCCATAGAACATATCGACCGGTTCGTTCACGGACACCCCGCCCGCCGCGACCGCCTGCTTGTACGTGGCGTCAACGTCGGCAACATAAAGATAGAGCATCGAAGGCTGCGGTTTCCACGGGCTTTGCGGTTCACCAATCATCAGGATCGAATCCCCAATGCGCACCTGCGCATGAAGAATCGTGCCATTGGGTCGCGCGATTTTCGCCCGCTCCACTGCACCAAACGCCTGCTTCAAAAACTCAATCAACCGCCCGACATCTGGAACCAGCAGGTAAGGAGTGATCGAGTGACAATCTTCGGGGATTGGTTTGGCCTTCATGCTCTGCTGTTCTGCGCCTCGCACCCCAAAAAATCAAGCCGTGAAATGAGTCCGCTTCCCTGGCCTGTTTTCATTTCAGTTGTGCTTTCGTGTCCTTCGCGTCTTCTTCGTGCCATTCGTGCCTTCCACTTCCCGCTTTCATTCCGTTTCGGTTGTGCTAGCCTTTCGCATCATGAACTCAAAAGCACGCTACGCTTCTCTGTTGGTTGTTTTCGGATCGGTTCTCGCGACCACCCTCTTCGCGCAAACGCCAAGGGTCGATTTTCCACAGGCCAGTCCCACCGCCACCCTCAAGCAACACGTCGGTCTCACCGATGTCGAGATCACCTACTCCCGGCCCAGCGTCAAGGGACGAAAAATTTACGGCGGCCTCGTTCCTTACGGCGAGGTGTGGCGCACGGGCGCGAACGCCTCGACAAAGATTTCCTTCTCGACCCCCGTCAAACTCAATGGCCACGAGGTTCCCGCGGGCAAATACTCCCTCTTCACCATCCCCGGCGAGGACGAGTGGACGATCATCATCTCGAAGAACACCAACAGTTTTGGGGCCTTCGGGTACAAGCCCGACGAGGATCTGGTGCGCTTTAAAAGCACGCCCAAGAAACTTACGGACACAAGCATTGAGACCTTCGTGATCGAATTCAACCATATCCGGGACGAATCCGCCGTCATCAATCTGGTTTGGGACAAGACCGTCGTCCCCATCAACCTCGAACTGGATGTTGTGGGCAAAGTAGTGTCACAAATCGACGCCGCCATGGCCTCGACGAACAAGCCGCAAGCGCAATTCTGTTTCCAAGCCGCGACGTTCTACTTCAATCACGACCTCGACCAGAAGAAAGCCCTCGCGTGGCTGAATACCGGCCTCGCCGACAAACCTCGCATCGCTTACGAATTGCTCAACCTGAAGGCCAAGATTCTCGCGAAACAGGGAGACAAGGAAGGCGCGCTCGCCGCCGCTAAAGAGTCCAGTGAACTAGCCATCAAGGCCGAAGGCGCCAACAGTTCGTGGGTCAAACTGAATAATGACGTGATCGCCAGCCTCCAAACAAAACCGTAATCCAAGTTCATCCAACGCAGGGGAGCCAGCATGAACCAATTCAAGTCCACGCTTCTAATCGCCGCCGTCGTCCTCAGCGCCTCGCCGCTCATGGCCCAGCAAAAACGCGTCAGCCCGCACGACACCATCAGCACCGTCATCGACGGCAATCGGGTCACGATTGTTTACGGGCGTCCTTACACCAAGGACCATAAGACCGGCGAAGTCCGCAAAATCTGGGGCGGCTTGGTGCCCTATGGCAAGATTTGGCGTACCGGGTCCGACGAAGCCACGCTCCTCATCACGCAAAAACCGATCGCCTTCGGCGAGACGACAATCCCCGCGGGTGCCTACACGCTCTGGACTCTTCCGAATGAAGACGGTACAGCCAAGCTGGTCATCAATAAACAGATCGGCCAATGGGGCGCCACTTATGGGGATTCGAAGGAGATCTATAATGAGTCCCTCGACGTGGCGCGCATCGATCTGAAGAAAGACGCCCTCGACAAGCCCGTCGATCAATTCACGATGGCGATTGAGAAGAATCCGTCCGGCGGTGGTCTACTAAAGATGATGTGGGAGAACACCCAGTTCTCGGTACCGTTCACGGTCAAAAAATAACCGGGCTTGCGGATTTTTCGGTCGATCAGTATCGCGCATGAATGTAAGAATTCGATTCCTGGCCACACTTGCGTGCGCGTCAGCCTGTCTTTCCTCCACCGCCCGCGCCGCCGACTCGCAGTCGGCCTCGGCAATTCTGCAGGAACTCCGTAGTTTTCGCGAGATGGGCAGCGTCCTTTACATCGCTGCCCATCCCGACGACGAAAACACCCGTTTCATCGCCTATCTCTCACGCGGTCGGGGCTACCGCACCGGCTATCTTTCCATCACGCGCGGCGACGGTGGTCAAAACCTGATCGGCCCCGAGCTGGGCGCCGAACTCGGCGTGGTGCGCACCCAGGAGTTGCTCGCCGCCCGCCGTATCGATGGCGGCCAGCAGTTCTTCACCCGCGCCCTCGACTTCGGTTTTTCCAAGGACTACAAGGAAACGTTCCGCATCTGGGACCGCCAACAAGTGCTCGCCGACGTCGTCCGTGTCATCCGCGAATTCCGACCCGATGTCGTCATCACGCGTTTCTCCACCGAACCCGGCAACACGCACGGCCACCACACCGCGTCTGCCATTCTTGCGCTCGAAGCTTTCAAACTCGCCGGCGATACCAATGCTTTCCCCGAACAACTCGGAACATTGAAGCCCTGGCAACCGAAGCGCATTCTCTGGAATGGTTTCCCGAGAGGATTCGGAGGCCGCGGTACCGACAGCGGAACCAACACGCCTCCCGGCCTGCAACTCGACATCGGCGGTTACAATCCCCTCCTCGGCGAATCCTACGGCGAAATTGCCGCTAGAAGCCGCTCCATGCACAAGTCCCAGGGCTTCGGTAGCGTCGGCACACGCGGGAACGCGAACGAATCCTTTCAACTTCTCGACGGCGCGCCCGCCACCAATGATATCCTCGATGGCGTCGATACAACCTGGAACCGCATCCCCGATGGCGCAGATGTAGGCGCATTGGCTGATGATGTCATCGCGCGGTTCAACCCGCAGAATCCCGCCGCCAGTGTCCCGGCCTTGCTGACATTGCGAAAACGCCTCGCCGCCCTGCCCCCGGACAGCGTCATCGATTACAAGCGCCGCCAACTCGACCACATCTTGCAGGGCTGCCTCGGCCTGTATGTCGAAACGACGATTCCGGTGGCCGAAGCCGTGCCCGGCGAAACACTGAAAATGCGTCACAGCGCAATCGTGCGGACCGATTTCCCGGTGCGCTGGACCGCTGTTCGTTATCCGGACGGCACCGACGAACTTGCCACCAACGACAACCTGAAACCCAACCAGCCCGTAAACCATGAATCGTCCCGTCCGTTACCGGCCAGCACCCTATTAAGCCAACCCTATTGGTTGCGCGAGGAAGGCACGATCGGAATGTTCCGCGTGAATGATCCTTCACTCATCGGACGCCCCGAAAATCCGCCATCGTTTCCGGTGGAATTCGTTTTCGAGATCGACGGCCAAACGTTGGTCATCCCGGACGAACCCGTGCAAGTCATCGGCGATCGCGTGAAAGGCGAGGTTCGACAGCGTCTGGAAGTCATCCCGCCTGTTTCCCTCAACTTCCCCGAAGACCTCGCGTTGTTCGCCCCAGGCACCGCCAAGCCGGTAGCTGTAGAAGTCACCTCCGCCCGCGCCGGCGCGACCGGCACCCTTCATCTGGACACGCCCGCGAACTGGAAAGTAACACCCGCGTCGTACACTTTCTCCCTGACCAACTACAATGAGACTGCGCGTTTCACTTTCACCATCACCGCCCCGACGAACGCTACAACCGCAAAGATTCTGGCCGCCGCAGAGATTGACGGAAAGACCTACAACAATCGGCGCGTCGAGATTCGCCACGACCACATCCCGGCACTCTTGCTGCAGCCGCCCGCACAGTTCAAGGCGCTGAGCATCGATCTGGCGATTCGCGGCCACCAAGTTGGCTACCTGCCGGGCGCCGGCGACTCTGTCGCCGACTGTATCCAACGCATGGGATATGCGGTTACGCTTCTGACGGGTGCGGACCTGACCGCCGACCGCCTCCGCGCCTTCGATGCGGTGGTCATTGGCATTCGAGCTTTCAACACGCGCACGGATCTAACCCCAAATCTCCCCGGCCTCTTCGCCTACGTCGAAGGCGGCGGCAACGTCATCGTCCAATACAATACCTCCGATGGTTTGCAGAACACGCGTCTCGCACCTTACAATTTGAAACTCTCGCACGACCGCGTCACGGACGAAAACGCGCCAATGACGTTGCTCGTGCCCGATCATCCGGCATTTACGACTCCGAACCGCATCGGCCCCGCCGATTTTGATGGTTGGGTGCAGGAGCGCGGACTGTATTTCGCGAGCGAATGGGATGACCATTTCACACCGCTCCTTGCCTGCAACGACCCCGGTGAATCGCCTAAGAAAGGGAGCCTCCTCGTCGCGCATTATGGTAAGGGCTGGTTTGTTTACACCGGGCTGTCCTGGTTCCGTGAGTTGCCGGAGGGCGTGCCCGGCGCCTACCGTCTCTTCGCCAATCTGATCTCACTCGGGAAATGAAGCCGCTGGACGACAAAGCGACCGGCCTCCCCTGTTTCAACTCCTGGCGCGCTGTTTACATCTTCGTTTTCGTCTCCTTCGTCATTTGGGTGGGGCTCCTCGTCGCGCTGACGGTCACATTCTCATGAGCCCGCTCGATTTCGTAGTCCTCATCGGCAGCATGGTGGGAATCGCCGTCTATGGCATGTGGCGCACGCGCGGTCGCCAGAACCTGAGTGCCTACCTGAAGGGTGACCCGAACGTGCGCTGGACTGCCATCGGCATCTCAGTCATGGCCACCCAGGCCAGCGCCATCACGTTCATCTCCACTCCCGGTCAGGGCTTTCAGGACGGCCTGGGTTTCGTGCAAAACTACTTCGGGATGCCTCTCGCCCTCATCATCATCGCAGCGGTATTCCTGCCGATGTACCGACGCTTGAATGTTTATACCGCCTATGAATTTCTCGGCCACCGCTTTGACACCAAGACCCGTCTGCTGGGGGCAGCTCTCTTCCTCTTACAGCGCGGGCTCGCCGCTGGAATTACCATCTACGCGCCCGCCATCATCCTCTCCACCATGCTGGGTTGGCGATTGGACCTCACCATTGTCCTCAGCGGGCTGCTCGTTATCATTTATACCGTCTCCGGTGGCAGCGAGGCGGTCACCCTCACCCAGAAATACCAGTTGGCCGTGATCTTCGGCGGAATGGTGACAGCCTTTGTCGTCTTGCTGGCAAGATTGCCTGCGAACCTCTCGCTGACCGATGCCCTCACCGTGGCCGGCGGCTTCAACAAACTTCACGCGGTGGATTTCTCGCTCAATGTCAAACAACGCTACACGTTCTGGTCCGGGTTGCTCGGCGGCCTCTTCCTGTCCCTGTCGTACTTCGGCACCGACCAATCCCAGGTGCAGCGCTATCTTTCGGGCGCGTCGTTGCGCGAGAGCCGGCTCGGCCTGATGTTCAATGCCGTGTTCAAAATCCCTATGCAGTTTTTCATCCTGCTATTGGGCGTCCTGGTCTTTGTCTTTTACCAGTTCGAGCGTCCGCCGGTTTTTTTCAACCAGGCTGCCTGGAACTCGGGCATCAAGGATGACTCGGGAGACCATCTGCATTCCCTGGAACAAAGATTTGCCGCGATCCACGTCGAAAAAGAGCGACTGATTCACACCTGGCTAGATGCCCGGCACGCCGGCAACCTCAAAGCCGAAGCCGAGGCTCGCGGGCAGGCGCTGGCGGCGCTTGATCGCAGCGAAGCCCTGCGCACCGAGGCCAGGACAACCCTGCTGGCCGTGGATCCACAGGCGAAAAGCAACGACGCCGATTACGTGTTCATCACCTTTGTCCTGCATCAGCTGCCGCACGGTGTGATCGGGTTGTTGGTGGCCGCCTTCTTCGCCGCCGCCTTGTCGTCGAAAGCCGCCGAACTCAATGCGCTCGGGTCGACGACCACCATCGATTTTTATCGACACGTCATCAAGCGGGAAGCGACCGACGCTCATTATGTGACCGCCTCGAAATGGTTCACCCTCCTTTGGGGTCTGGTTGCCCTCGCCTTTGCGCTTTTCGCAAACCTGGCGGAGAACCTGATTCAAGCCGTCAACATCGTAGGGTCGGTCTTTTATGGCGTGGTCCTCGCGCTGTTCCTGGTGGCGTTCTTTCTCCGATGGGTCGGCGGCACCGCGATCTTTTGGGCGGCGCTGGCGGCCCAAACGCTGGTTTTCATCCTCTATTTTTCGCTCGGCATCAGCTATCTCTGGTACAACTTTATTGGCTGCGCCGCCTGCGTGCTGTTCAGCCTGCTCCTCCAGGCCGCGCTCGGTCCCACAAATCCGCCGGCAAAAGCACTGGCCACGTCATGAGCGCGTCGCCCATCATTTGCTTCGGCCAGCAGCCGTGCGGGTTCTTCCCGAAACGATTCCTCGTTGCGAAAATCCAGACCGCCCGGCGACTGCAAGCCGAGATCGGCGGCGAAATCGTGTTCTTCTACCACGACAGCGACCACGACCCGCGCGAGACGAAGACTCTACTGCGTCATCGTAAAACTGGTGAACCGGCCCAACTCAATTTCACCTTCGAGAACAGACTCCAACGTAAATTCTCCCCGCTCTACCTCAAACGCATTCCCGTCGACTGGCACGCGCACACTGTGCTTCAACTACCCAATTACGTTGAGCGCCGCTTCATCGAAATCTTCCGGGAAACTTCCGCCGGCAATGCGGCTGACTTTTGTCTGGAGATGTACCGCCAATTGAAACTGCTCGACGGCCTCCGCGTGGTGCGCTCAAGCGACTCCATGCTACGGCGCGCGGCGCGTGACGTCGAAGAGTTCTTCGTCGATGTGCCCCACGAGGGTGAAATCGTGCGCGCTCGTTGCAACGATGGCGCCTTCCAACTTCACGAGGGTGGAGATCGTTTCGTAACGCTACCGGCGACAAGTTTCACCAAGGAGCAAGTCAGTCCGACGCGCGATACCCGTCTCCGCTGGATGCAATCCGTTGTCCACTGCACCCATTACATCTCCGGTGCCGGCGAACAGGACTATCTGCACACGGATGAAACGCCGGAGATTACCTTCGTGAAACGTGATAATATTGACCGTTCCGATGAAGCCTACACCGAAATCCCATCGTAATTTGCCATGACGACCGGCTGCCCACTGAGAATCGGCATTACCTGTTATCCGTCGGTGGGCGGTAGCGGCATCCTTGCCAGCGCCCTGGGCGAGGAGTTGGCGCAGCGTGGGCACGAAGTGCATTTCATCAGCTACGAGCGTCCCTTCCGTTTGCCAGTGGACGCGCCCCGTCTGCATTTCCATCCGGTACTTATCAACGACTACGATCTCTTCAAGTACCCCGACTACACGCTACCGCTTTCCGTCAAGATGGCGGAAGTCAGCCGCGATCATCAGTTGGACGTCCTGCATGTTCACTACGCCGTGCCCCACGCGACGGCCGCTATTCTTGCGCGGTCGATGTTGCCACCCGAAGAACAGCCGCGCGTGGTCACCACGTTGCACGGCACCGACACCACGCTACTGGGTCGCGATCCAGGTTACGGTCCCGCGATCCGCCACGCCCTCGCCTGTTCGGACGCCATCACGACGGTGTCTGCTTTCCTGCAGCAAGAAACTCGGCAGTTGCTCGCAGTGAAAAAGCCTATCGAAGTGATCCATAATTTCTTCTCGCCTCGCCCACCCCGCCGATCGCGGGAAGAAGTGCGCCGCGAACTCGGCGTGAAAGATGAAACGCTCATCCTGCATTCCTCGAATCTTCGCCCATTGAAACGCATCGATCTATTGCTCGAAACCGTTGCGCGCATACGTCCGCAAGATTCGTTCAAGTTGGTCATCCTCGCCGGCGGGGATTTCACACCGTTCCTCAAAGACGTCCGACGACTCGGCCTTGAAAATCGCGTCGTCGTGCGCGAAAACGTCAACGACATCGAAGACTACCTACAGGCCGCCGATATCGGATTGATCACGTCCGAATCGGAGAGCTTTTGCCTGAGCATTCTGGAAGCGATGTGCTTTGCCTGCCCGAGCGTAGCCCGACGCGCCGGCGGTGTTCCGGAGGTGGTCGAAGATGGCGTTTCGGGATTGTTGCTGCCTTCACTGGACACCGAGGCCTTCGCCGGGGCTGTTGAGAGTTTGATCAAAGACTCGACCCGCCGTACCGCGTTGGGCCGCGCCGCGCAAGATCGTGCCCGGAAGCAATTTTCCGCGGAAGTCATCGTGCCGCGCTACGAAGCGCTCTATCGCCGCGTCTGCACGGCTACCTGACGCCTTGCTTCACCGATTGTAAGAGCAAGTCACGCTTACCGGTGGGTTGGTCGGCGCGATAACCTCCGCCCAACTCCCAGATAATCAGCCCTCCCAGGCCCTTCTGTTTGGCGTACGCAACTTTGGCACGGCACGACGTTGGGTCATCATACGAGATAAACTTATCGTCAGCAGAACCGGGTTGGTCGATGCTGAGGTACGCCGATTGCGCATTCGTGTCCCAGAAATACAATCGCGGTTGAAAGTACTTTGACATGATCTCTGAGTAGGCGGCGGTCGTCACCGTGGGCGCCGTCGTCCAGGATTGTCGCGGGAGCGCCGCGCCCCCGGTGGACGTGCCTTTTCCCCCACTCCACACATTACCGTAGAAACAAATGCCGATCCCGAGTTTGCCCGGGGCAACACCATGAGACAGAAAGTTGCTAACAACTCCATCCGCAGACGGTACCAACTGCCCCGTGCTCGCAAACCTATAGCCGCCATCGTAGATGGGCGCGTTAAACCACGTCACCCAACCGGGATAAGTTCCCGAAAAGCTGTAGGTCATCAGGTTGATCTGATCGAACCGACTCTGCAGGGAAGCCAACAGTGCTGGCTCAGACCCCACGGCCGCCGTCAAAAGCGGGCGAGGAGAAATTGCATTCAATGCGACATGGAGGTCGTTGACGAGATTGGAGTATGCCCCGGCATCGGGCGCGTCCAACGGTTCCCAATCCAAATCGACACCATCATATCTCCGCGAGGTGACGAAGTTCACGAGGTTCGTGACGAAACGCGCCCGGTTCGCCGCGCTGGTGGCTCCCCGAAAACCGACAGCGCTGTTCTCTCCACCCACGGAAATCAGCACCTTGACGCCGGCAGCATGCGCGCGCGTGACCACGTCCGTGGAATTTGCCAACGTGACGGCATTGATATCGCTGTCCAGGCTCCCGTCGATCCTGGGTACCACTGAAAAATGGATGACGTGGGTCATCGCCGTGAAATCGACCTGTTGCGCCGGCAGGTAGCTTTGCATCCAGCCGGCGTAATAAGCCGAGGTCCAGAGTCCGGCGTGTGCTCCTGTCGCCGTTAGGCTTAACAGTCCAATCAGGACAACTCGTCGAAGCGTTTTCGCCGTCGAGACCATTGCGGTTACATCGGAGCAGTTATCCATTGACCGACACCCATACCTTACGCGAGCGCGGGCCGTCGAACTCGCACAGGTAAATCCCCTGCCATGTGCCGAATTGCAACTTGCCGCCGCGCACGAACACGTGCACGCTCTGTCCCATCATGCTCGCCTTCACATGCGCCGCCGTGTTGCCTTCGCCGTGCCGATAGTGCGGATCCTTCCACGGCACTGCTTGGTCGAGTGCATAGATCATGTCCGTCACAACGTCTGGATCAGCATTCTCGTTGATCGTAATCGCCGCCGTCGTATGCGGTACGAAACAGACGCACGTCCCCTCTTTCACTCCGGTCTCATCAACAGCCGTCTGCACTCGTTCCGTGATCTCCACGAACTCGGTGTGCCGGCTGGTCGTAACTACCAGCTCTTTCATGGCGCGGAATCGTTATCGGGCGCCAGGTAAACGAAATTGTAATTGCCATGGAATTTGGCGGTTTGCGTGTAGGACGCGGAGGCGGTGCGGGCCGTGACGTCCAAGCGGAGAGTTGCGTCCACTTTATTCGTGGTGACCTTCCTGACAATCAGGTAGCCAACGTAACTTTCACCCCGCGAACCTGCCTCGAAGCGGGTGGCCGTGAATTCGGGCGTCACGCTTTCCGAAGGTATCTTGAGCCTCTGGCCGGGTCGAAAGTTGCGGACCGTAAGGACAAGAAGTTGGTCTTCTTCGGGGTCGGGCCCTCGAACGATTGTATCAACATGGCGACTGATCTTCAAAACCAGCGGGCCGCTTTGCGCTTCATTCACGGCCTCGCCCAGTGGCGGCGTCCCCCGGTTGAACGTCGTGCTCGGGCTCCCAACGTGGCTGTAGTTACAAGCAGTAGCGAAGATTGCCAGGCAGACAGCTAAAGTGATCGTCTTCATTTGATTCAGTTCGATCCGTCAACAACTCCTAGGGTCTTTCCAATGCTTTCTTGTACGTCAAGATACCATCCGCGATGTTTTTCGCCAGCAGCTCACGGTAATCGCTTCGCAGTATGCGCTGCTCCTCGGCAGGGTTCGACAGAAATCCGGCCTCAATCAAAATCGACGGGCACGTCGCGTATCGCAACACGTAGAACCGCGCGCGCCGAACGCCGCGATCCATCGCCCGCTTGGCCTGCAACAGCGATTTCTGCACGCAATGCGCCAGCCACACGTTCTGGTCGTCAAACCGATTGTTCGCTACGGCGGTGCTATCTCTCCCGCCGGTATCGCGGTCGACACGGTTTCCGCTAAAACTCGCGGTCGAACTCGCCCCAGCAGGCGGCGTGCAATAGGTTTCAATCCCCTCCGCCGAGCCGCCTCCCGAATTGAAATGGATGCTGATATACAAGTCGGCCCCCTTCGCTTGCGCAAACTGCACGCGGTCCTCCAGGGCGACGGTCGTGTCCGTCGTTCGTGTCAGGAACACCCGCAAGCCGCTACCGGCAAGGTCCCGTTCCACGCGCTTCGCCACATCCAGCGTCATCACTTTCTCAAAACTCGACCGCCCGCGTGTCCCGCGGTCGCCGCCGCCGTGCCCCGGATCGAGCACAATCGTGCGGACTGACGCACCGGGTTTTTGCAACCGCCCGGGTTGCAGCACGGGGTCAAGGGTCTTCAATACATCAATTTCGGCAATCCATAACTTGCCGCGCATCGCCAGGACCGGCGCCGAGAGCCAGTGCTTCACGCCATTGAGCAGGATGTCTCGGCTATCGGCTTCCAACTCGAGTTGTGCGGAACTCGTTCTATATTCGGCGCGATTAACCGCGCCACGCGCGTCGGGCCCGAGTCCGTAGTAGTTCGCCACATCGTTGACCGCGACGTAATACGTGGCGCCGTAGCGATAGGCCTTCAGCGTCGTCGGCTGGGCCGGCGCGGTCCCCGCGAAGACCAACCCGAGAACCAGAACGATCGATGGAAGTAATCTGCTTGGCAAACGCAAAAAGAGCCCCCTTGTCCGAGCAAAATCGCATGAAACGTCGCGCGATTTCAAGCGAAATGGACTTGCCGCGCGGCCCAATGAATTCGACTTTTCCTTGACGCTGCGGGCGAGCATCCATAGATTAACTGTGCGGCGCAAGATGTTCGACTGTCAGTTTGTGGCGCCTTCCGTAGGGTCGGTTCAATCGCACTGGACGAGGAAAAAACATGCCCGTTGTCTCAAAAGGTCTTGAAGGAATTGCAGTGGCCCAAACCCGCATCGGCGACGTCCGCGGGGATATCGGCCAGCTCATTTACTACGGTTACGACATCAACGAGCTGGCGGGCAAGGTTTGCTTCGAGGAAGTCATTCATCTTCTCTGGGAAGGCCGCTTGCCCAATCGCAAGGAGTTGGAGCAGTTGGAAAGCGAACTGATCGCCGCCCGGCCGCTGCCAAAGGCGGTCGTCGATCTGCTGCACCTGGTTCCCAAGAACGCGCCACCCATGCACGTCCTGCGCACGGCGGTCTCCATGCTCGGCACCCTTGACCCCGAAGCCGACCTCAATACGCCACAGGCGAACCGCCGCAAGGCCGTGCAGTTGGTAGCGCAGGTCCCCGTAATCATCGCAAAATTCCATCGCATCCGCTCGGGCAAGGACACAGTGCCGCCGTCGCCAAAACTGAATTCCGCCGCCAACTTTCTTTACATGCTCAATGGCGAGGCGCCGAATGATGAAGCCGCCGAGACGATGGACATGGCGTTTGTGTTGCACGCCGAGCACGCGTTCAATGCCTCGACTTTTTCCGCGCGCGTGACCATCGCCACGCTTTCGGACATGTATTCCGCAATCACGAGCGCCATCGGCACGCTGAAAGGCCCCTTGCATGGCGGCGCGAACGAAGGCGTGATTCACATGCTCCAGGAGATCGGCGACGAGAGCCGCGTGGACGACTATGTTCGCAGCGCGCTCGCCAACAAGAAGCGTATCATGGGCATCGGTCATCGCGTCTACAAGACGCTCGACCCACGCGCGCCGCACTTGAAGCGCCTGGCGGAGAAGCTTTCCGCGAAAGTCGGCGAACCAAAATGGCTGCGCATGAGCGAGCGCATCGCTTCGATCATGAAACAGGAAAAAAACCTCAACGCCAACGTCGATTTCTACTCCGCCACGGTCTATTACAGCCTCGGCATCCCGACCGATCTGTTCACGCCGATCTTCGCCATCGCGCGCATGGCCGGCTGGACGGCGCACGTACTCGAGCAACTCGCCGACAATCGCCTCATTCGTCCGCTCAGCGAATACACGGGCCCGGAAGGGCTTAAGGTCGTGCCCATCGACCAGCGCTGAGCCGGGGCCGATACCTTCATGAATATTCACGAATACCAAGCCAAGGAAATCCTTCGTCGCTTCGGTGTCCCCGTGCCGGAAGGCGCGGTGGCCTTTACGCGCGAAGAGGCCGAGAAGATTGCGGGGTCCCTGAAGACGGACGTCTTTGCAGTCAAATCGCAAATCCATGCCGGCGGTCGCGGCAAGGCTGGCGGCATTAAGGTCGTCAAAACGCCCGAGGAAGTGCTCAAGGCCACGCGCGAACTCATCGGCAAGGTTCTCGTCACGCATCAAACCGGTCCGCGGGGCAAAGAAGTGCGCAAAGTGCTCGTGGAAGCGGGCAGCGCGCCCAAACGCGAACTTTACCTGAGTATTTTAATCGACCGCACAATCGCGCGTCCGTCTTTCCTCGCCAGCACCGAAGGCGGCATGGACATCGAGGCCGTCGCCGCAAAGTCACCGGAAAAGATCCTCAAAGAACCCGTCGATCCCGCGGTCGGCATGCAACCCTATCAGGCGCGCAAGATCGCCTATGCGCTGGGCCTTGGCGGGAACTATTTGCAGCCCACCGTGAATCTCATCCTGGGCCTCTACCGTGCGTTCATGGAAACCGATGCTTCCCTCATCGAGATCAACCCGCTGATCATCGACCAGCACGACCGGGTGTTGGCGCTCGATGCGAAGATGAACTTCGACGACAACGCCCTCTTCCGTCACAAGGACATTCTCGCCATGCGTGACATCCATGAGGAAGACGTGCGCGAAGTCGAGGCGAGCAAGTTCGGCCTCAATTACATCGGCCTTGACGGCAATATCGCCTGCATGGTCAACGGCGCAGGCCTCGCCATGGCCACGATGGATATCATCAAGTACTACGGCGGTTCGCCCGCCAACTTTCTCGACGTCGGCGGCGGGGCGACCACCGAACAGGTCACCGAGGCCTTTAAGATCCTCGTCTCCGACAAAAATGTGAAGGGCATCCTCGTGAATATCTTCGGCGGTATCATGAAATGCGACGTGATCGCCAATGGCATCCTCACCGCCGTCAAGCAGGTGAATGTCAGCGTGCCGCTGGTCGTCCGCCTCGAAGGCACCAACGTCGAATTGGGTAAAAAGATTTTGAAAGAAAGCGGCCTCGCCATCATTCCCGCGGACTCGATGGCCGACGCCGCGCAGAAGATCGTCGATGCCGCGAAGTAATTGAACATGAAACTCTATCTCTACTACGAAAACGTCCAGCATCCGTTGCTGGTCGATATCCCCGACAACGAAGTCGACGGGTTCCTGCAGGAATACGAGGAAGCGTTGCATGACACGTCCGTCGAGACTTTCCAATGGAAGAACTCCAGCTTCCGCATCGGCGGCCTGATGGCCATCGTGCATGAGAAGCACGCCACGGTGCGCCCATGAGTATCCTGGTCGACCAGAACACGCGGCTGATCGTCCAGGGCATCACCGGCACTGCGGGCAAATTCCACGCTGAGCAATGTCTCAAGTACGGGACGAAACTCGTTGGCGGCGTCACGCCGGGCCGCGGTGGCGAAGCTATTGAACTTGACTCGCAAAAGATCCCCGTCTTCAACACCGTCAGCGAGGCCGTGCGCGAGACGGCCGCAAATGTCTCCTGCATCTTCGTGCCCGCGCCGTTCGCGGCCGATGCGATCCTCGAGGCCGCGGACGCGGGCATCCCGTTGATCATTGCGATTACGGAGGGCATTCCTGTGATCGATATGGTGCGTGTGAAACGCGCGCTGCAAGGCACGGACGTGAAACTTATTGGCCCGAATTGCCCCGGCGTCATCACCCCGGGGGCCTGCAAAATCGGCATCATGCCCGGTTACATCCACAAAACCGGCCCGGTCGGCGTGATCTCCCGCAGCGGCACGCTCACGTACGAAGCAGTCTGGCAACTCAGCTCACGTGGCATCGGCCAGTCCACCTGCATCGGCATTGGCGGCGATCCCGTCAAGGGACTCGATTTCATCGACCTGCTGGAAATGTTTGAGACCGACCCGCAGACGGAAGCCGTCATCGTCATCGGCGAGATCGGCGGCAACGCCGAGGAAGAAGCGGCGCTCTGGATCAAGGACAACTTCACCAAACCCGTCGCCGCGTTCATTGCCGGCGCAACCGCGCCGAAAGGCCGTCGCATGGGCCACGCCGGCGCCATCATCAGCGGTGGCAGCGGTTCCGCCGCCGACAAAATCAAGGCCCTCGAAACCTGCGGCATCGCCGTTGCCAGGACTCCCGCCGAAATGGGCGAGACACTTGTCCAGCTGATGAAGTAAGATGGTGGTTGACGGGGCATTCCGTCCAGCCATGGACCAGCACGAATCCACAACGACGCCGACCACGCGCCGCACGATTCCGCACGAGGAATTGATGCAGCTCCCGATTGTGCGGTACCGTGGCGCGATCCATTTCATCCAAACCGAAAAAGACCTGCACCGCGCCTTGCAGGAGATCCGCTGCGAGCACGTGGTGGGGTTCGACACGGAAACACGACCGACATTTCGCAAGGGCCAATTCCACGCTCCCAGCCTCGTGCAGATCGCGACCGGACACACCGTGCACCTCTTTCAGCTCGCTCGGCTGGATTTCTCGCACGCGCTGGCGGAAGTGTTCGGAAACGCGCAGATCATCAAGGCGGGAGTGGCGCTGGCACGTGATCTCTCCGAACTGCAAAAGGTATTTCCATTCAAGCCCGCGAACATGGTTGATCTCGGCGAGATTGCGAAGCACCGCGGAATGGCACAAACGGGCCTGCGCAACCTAACCGGACTATTTCTCGGCGGTCGCATCACGAAAGGCCCACAAACGTCGAACTGGTCGCAGCCGACCTTGTCGCCGAAACAGCAACTATACGCCGCTACGGATGCCTGGGCTTGCCGCGAGTTGTACCTGCGCTTTGAACATCTCGGCTGGCTGCCCGCTTCGCGACACTCGTAAATGGAGAGACTAACCACACAACCGCAAGACGTTACGGCGGACGAATTCCACGATTCTAAAAAAGTCGCAACTAGTTGTTGATATTCCTGCGCTTTGCTGTACTGTCGAGGTCGCTAGCAGATAGATGCAGTCCGCAGTGAGATTGGTAGATTGTCAGTCAGGCCTCGTAGCTCGGTGACAGTCCGAAACCCGAAAACGGGAACAGTCACTGAGACCACCGTCCGCAGCAGAAAGAATAAACAAACCAATGGCTACCAAGCTATTCGTAGGCAACCTATCGTTCAATACCACTGAAGGCGACATCCTCGACCTGTTCAAACAGGCCGGCAACGTCAGCAGCTGCGAACTCATCATGGACAAGTTCACGGGCAAGTCCCGCGGATTTGCGTTCGTCCAGATGGGCACGCAGGAAGAGGCCACCAAGGCCATTACCGATTTCAACGGCAAGGAATTGGACGGTCGCGCGTTGACCGTCAACGAAGCCAAACCCCGTGAAGAGCGTCCTCGTGGCGACTTCGGTGGTGGTGGCGGCGGCGGTCGCGGCGGCAAGCGCGAGTTCAGCCGTCGTTAATTCGACAGCCGAACGTAAGTTCACGAAGAGAGCGTCCCGTTTCGGGGCGCTCTTTTTCTTTCTGAAACCAATCGCTACCAGCACTCATCCCATGCAAAACAGGAAAGCAAAACATGAAATTGAAAAAAATCCATGCGCCGGATCTCACCCAACATCCACCGCGCAGTCCGCGTGTGCGACTTGGCGGGTACGCCACCCTACCCCGTTGCCTCGACAAGGGTCGCGCGACACTGACTGGCAAGAACGGCGAATACCATTTCGCCTGTCCGCTCGATCAACGCCTCTTGGAATTTGCCGGTATCAAAGCCGACGCCCTGAAAAGGCAGTTGGCGCTCGGCAAGAGCGACAGTGAAATCCTCGCGTGGATCGAAGCCAACTCGACCACGACGCCGCAACCTTGGCAAATTGCACAGTGGAGCGCGTTCGCGGAACAGCGCGGCGCGAACGACGTGGAAACACGCGAGTTCTTCACGGGTTTGCTCGCAAAGCTCAGCAAGACACGGGAGGACATCAGCGGCTGGTTTGACCTCCTCGACCTCGACGACTATGTGAGCTTCGGCGGCCAAGCCTAAATCCGGAAGCAGCCACCTTAACAGAAGGTAAAGCGGGCGCCCCTGCCTATGTACGGGTGCCCGTTATCGTTCGTTTGTTCGAGCAGCAGTTTTACACCCGGCCCCCGCCCTTGGATTTCCTCTTCCCGTGCCAGGCCTGCATGGCCGACGCGAGTTTCTGACGATGTTCCTCCGAGAAGGCGCGCTTGGGTTTTCTGAACGCCGCTGGGGACACCATTCCTTTCACATTCGCCGAGTCGTCAGGACTGCCGTGCATCACATGGGTCTTCCATTCACCATAATGCCGGTCCTGCCACTCCGTCACGGCACGCATCCAGCCAATATCATGGCCTCGTTTCTCGCTTTCGATCCATTTGTAACTTTCGATTTCCTGCTGCTGGGACCACAGGATTTCAAACAAGGGATGCAGGATGCCCTGCTCGCGGAGAGCGCGCTTCCAAGCCACGAAATACTTCTGCTTCCATTCCTCGCTCGCGCGCTTCCAGCCGATGTCCCGGCCTGCCTTTTCGCTTTCGATCCAACGATAATTCTCAATCTCCTCCCGCTGGGATCGAATCAACTCAGCGAGTGGGTTTCTGTTTTCTAATCGCTCCTTCATTTCGCCCCCCTCCTTGAAGGCTTGCTACAGGTTCCTGTTTAGCAGAAAACAGGCCGTATTCCCTCCGACCATCGGTCTGAATATATGCAGACGCTTATCAGCGAATACGTTACGACACTGCACCTTTCTTGGAGATGCACGTCGCACTGCACCTAATCTGTTCGCTTCTGCGCAAGGTGTGCAAAACAATAATTACGGGAGACGCGGCGGTTCTGCTGGGCACAAAGCGTCCATCACTTGCAATTGCCCCGGACTTGGTCGATACTGGGGAGTGACACGACAGGGAGAGTGAGCTGTGATCCAGGAAATTGGTGCTTCTCGCGTGAGATCGTTTTTTTGATCGTTGTCTTAATTCAGGGCGCAGCCGTAAGGGAGAGGCAATGAAACAAACAACAAATGCCTCGTTCACGACTCGGTGAAATGACCCGCGGCTGCGCTCCTTCTTTGTGGTCCGTCACTTCCGAATGTCTGCCTGCCAGCCCAACAGCCACTGCGGGTCTATCCCGACTTGACTTCGACGCGGATGGGCTCCTTGAGATGAAGTTCGCGCTGGGGGAACGGAATCTCAATGCCTCGCTCCTTGAACTTGTCCCAGATGGCGAAGTTCAACTGGCTCTCCAGTGAGCCCGGCCGGTGCGTCATGTCCGACGACCACACCCGCAGTTCGAAGTTGAGCGCGCTTTCGCCAAATTCCTTGAAGACCACCCCGGGTGCAGGGTTCTTGAGCACGTTCGGATTGGCCCCGGCAACCTCAAGGAGAATTTTCTCCACCACGTGCGGATCGCTGCCGTAGCTGACCCCGACGTTGATGCGAAAGCGGACGCGCGGATCGACATGTGTCCAGTTGATAACACGGTTGGAGACGAACTCCGAATTCGGGACGATGACCATGATATTGTCATTGGTTAATACCTGTGTAGCGCGGGCGCCAATGCGCTCCACCTTCCCCACCGTGTTGTTACCAACATCCACACGATCGCCAATCTGGATCGGCCGCTCGGCAAGGATAATCAATCCGCTGACGAAGTTGCTGACGATGTTCTGAAGCCCGAAGCCGATTCCAACACCCAGGGCGCCCGCAATGACCGCCAGCGAACTGAGGTTCACACCCACTACTGTTTCCAGGCCGATGACTAAGCCCAGCACCAGTACGATGTAGCTGACGATCCGCGCGAACGCGTATTGCTGGCCGGGATCCAGCTTCGTGTGCGCCAGCACCCGCGTGCGTAAAAGGCGTCGCACCAACCTCGACACCAACATAACGACCGCTACAACGATGACGAACTCCACGATCGTCGCGAGGGAGACCCACGTCTGCCCCAATTGAAACAGCGGCTTGGTAAAGACCCCGAATATTTCGATCCAAGTCATTTGGTCACTTTCCGATGGTAACCCACTTGCGCGTCTTAGCGGATTTTTCGACGGCATCAAGGACGATTTGGTCCGCGAGACCGTCCTCGAAAGTCGGCTGAACGGAACGCTTGTCTGCGACCGCGTTGATAAAATCGGCGATGGTGTGGACGAACGTGTGCTCGTAGCCGATGATATGTCCCGGCGGCCACCAATTGCCAACGTAGGGATGTACTCCCCCGCCTTGTGTGACCAGGATGTCACGAAAACCGCGGCGGTCGTCCGGGTCGGCCTCGTTGTAATACTTCAACCGGTTCATGTCCTCGAAATCGAAAACGAGCGAGCCTTTGCTGCCGTTGATTTCAATTTGGATGCCGTTCTTGCGACCGAGCGCGAATCGTGTGGCTTCGAGGTTGGCCAGCGCGCCGTTCTCAAAACGCCCGATGAACATGACCGCGTCATCGACGGTGACCTTGCCCTTCTTGCTCGACTCCCCCGGCAGCGGGCGTTCCTTAATAAAGGTTTCCATCTGGCCGCACACCTCGCCGAACTCACCGACAAGGTAGCGACCGAGATCAATAATGTGGGCATTGATGTCACCATGTGTGCCCGACCCGGCGATCTTGCTCTGCAGCCGCCAGACCAGGGGGAAATTCGGATCAACGATCCAATCCTGTGCGTAGCGGGCGCGATAGTGATAAATCCTGCCAAGCTCACCCGCAGCAATCATCTTCTTTGCCAGAACGATGGCGGGGATCCGTCGGTAGTTGTGGCAAACCATGTTGACGACTCCGGCTTTCTTCACCGCGTCAACCATCTGTTTGGCCTGCTTCACATCCATCGCGAGAGGTTTTTCACAGAGGATCGCTTTGCCGGCTTTCGCGGCGGCAATGGCGATCTCCGCATGCGTGTCGTTGGGGGTGTTGATGTCGACAATATCTATGGTCGAATCCTCGACGACCTCGCGCCAATCGGTCACAAATTGGCTCCAGCCCCAGCGGCGGCACGCATTCATCACACCGGTGCGGTCGCGCCCGCAGATCACCTTCATGACGGGATGCGCTTTGAGATCGAAGAACTTATCCGCTTTCAGCCACGCGTTGGAATGGGCGCTGCCCATGAATTTGTAGCCGATCATCCCGACATTCAGGGTCTTTGGCATTGGCTGGCCTCTCGCTCGCAATAAAGGGTTGAGATTTGCTGCGAAACATTATACTCATTGGCTTGCCCCGTTTGTCACGAGAAAAGAGAGGAAAATGCCCATGACCAAGTCGCACGTAAAGTTGTTTATCCCTGGCCCCGTGGAGGTTAGCGATGAGACCTTCCAGGCAATGAGCCAGCCGATGATCGGTCATCGGGGCAGTGGGTTTCAGGATCTGTACGCCGCCATCCAGCCGAAATTGCAGCGGGTACTCTACACGAAGAATCCCGTCTTCCTTTCCACGTCGTCCGCGTGGGGCGTGATGGAGGCGTCGGTTCGCAATCTCGTCGCCAAGAAAGTGCTGAACTGTTCCTGCGGCGCGTTCTCCGATAAATGGCTCGATGTGAGTCAACGCTGCGGCAAACAAGCCGAAACTCTCAAGGTCGAATGGGGTCAACCGATCCTGCCGGAACAGGTCGAGGCGAAGCTGAAGACCGGACAGTTCGACGCCATTACGCTCGTGCACAACGAGACCTCCACCGGCGTGATGAGCCCTCTCCCGGAGATCGCGCAGGTCGTGAAGAAATACCCCGACGTGATGTTCGTCGTGGACTGTGTGAGTTCGATGACCGCCCTGAAGATTGACACCGATGCGCTGGGCATCGATGTGCTCCTCGCCGGCGTGCAGAAGGCGTGGGCGATGCCGCCGGGACTGGTCGTATTTGCCGTAAGCGACCGCGCGTTGAAGCGGGCGGAAACGATTCCTGGACGCGGATACTATTTTGACTTCCTCGAATTCAAGGCGAACCATGACAAGAACATGACGCCATCAACCCCAAGCATCTCGCACATCTACGGATTGAACTTCAAGCTCGATCAGTTCGAGAAGGAAGGGCTCGAAAACCGCTACGCGCGCCACCTCAAGATGGCGCAGAAGACGCGCGACTGGGCCAAGTCGAATGGCTTCGAGCTGTTCCCGAAAGCCGGCTACGAATCCGTCACGTTAACCTGCGTCAAAAACAACAAGAACATCGACGTCGCCAAGCTACAGAAAGCGCTCAAGGACAAATACAAAGTCCTTATCGACGGCGGCTACGGCCCGATCAAGGGCAAGAGCTTCCGCCTCGCGCACATGGGCGATGAAACCGTCGAGACTGTCGGGCAGTTGCACGCCATGCTCGATGATTGCTTGAAGTCATTGTGAAGATCACGAAGGAAGCCGTGCTCGACGCTGTCGCATCCCTGATGCGGCAGCGTTTCAACATCGAAGCCGAGCGCAACAAGCAATTCGTTTGGGGTGACGCAAAGATTGTCTCCGATCTTTACCTTCCCACCCCACTCCACTGCCTAGTCCAGTTCGACGACGCGCCACATTGCACGCGCGCGCGTGCCGCGACCTTCGCCAATTATCCATCCGACACCCCGCTTAACTTTGACGTGCGCCGTTATCATGCCGACCAAACGTCCGGCGACGCAACCCTCGCGCAAGCCGACCTGCTTGCCGATCAACTTCCCCCCAAGCACGGCCTCAACCCCACCGTCCGCATCCGTTCCGACGAAGTCGAAGAATTGACCGGCCCATTGGCGGAACGCATCGAGTCCATTCTCTCCCATCGCTTCGCCTACCACGCCGGCACCACGTTCCATCTGATGGTGGACAATGCCGGCGCCAAACCGCATTCGCAGACCATGCACGGCAATCTGTCAGATTAGACGAAAGCGGTTAACTTGGCTGCCAGCCGAACCGTTGGCGCAACCACTGCACCAACTGGCGATCAAGAGATGGCATAATAACTTCCAACGGCGTACGACCGTCACGTACCGCTATCCATAACACCCACACGAAGAACCCAGAAGCGGCCAGGAAGTTTTGCCACGATTGAAATTCCCACGCGTGTGGATTCTCCACATACCAATTTGAAAATGGCCACAGATAATAGAAGCCCCAATCTGGACCCGATCCAAAATAATCCATTACGAGATGGAGATGAAACAGCCCTAGGTAAGCGAAAAATGCTCTCCACCGCCGCCCGGAAAACAACATGAGGCCGAGCGACAATACCAGTCCAAACGGAAGATTGTGACAGAGCTTGTGGTGATATTCCCAATATGCCTCCTGTCCCGCAAAAACACCCAAGCCATCTAGATCCGCCCAGCTCGCCGCCAGCATGCAACAGAACCGCTCGCGCGGCGTAAGTTTTGCATAATTTCCCAGACACCAGCCCGACATAATATGCGTTTGGATCTGCATGGGATTGGTCGCGAGAGTTGTAGTTCGGAAATCAAGATTAGCCAAGCGGGAATCGCTGGCTTGACAGCTTCCGCCCAATACCACACATTTGTGTGGTATGCCGCTGCGAAACCAACGAATTCTTCATATTGACGGCGATTCGTTCTTCGCTTCTTGCGAGATAGCACTTGATCCAAAGCTGAAGAAGAAGCCCTTATTCGTTGGTGGCGGGCGACGTGGCAATGGCATTGTCATTGCGGCCAACTATCTCGCCAAGGACTATGGCATCAAAACAGGCATGGCGTGTTTCGAAGCGAAGCACAAATGCCCGGACGGTGTACTGGTGCCTCCACAGTACGATGAGTATCGCCGTCTTTCGCTGGAAATTTTTCGACGGGTGCGTCACTACACTCCCCTGCTCGTGCCCAGCTCCATCGACGAAGGATATCTGGACTTCACCGATTCGCCCAGCGTGTTTCGGTGTCGCACCCCGGCAGAATTAATCATCCGTATGCGGCGCGAATTGCTCGAGGAAGTCGGCGTCCCGGTATCGATGGGACTCGGTTCCTCGCGCTGGTTGGCCAAATTGGCGACCGAACGTTGTAAACCCGACAATTTCCACGAAGTAAGAGAGGACGAGGAACGCGAATTTCTCCGCGATATTCCCATCCAGAAACTAATGGGCATCGCGACCCGACGGGCGCGCTCCCTGCGGGCGCTGGGGATCTGGACACTCGGCGACATCGCCGCACTACCGTTGGGATTGTTGGAAAAACGCTACGGATTCCTTGGCCTCGAATTGTGGTTGCTCTCCAGCGGCCAGTTCCGCGAACGGTTGTCATTATCTAATAAACCCCGCACCTGCATCGGCAGCGCCACGACCTTGCCCTATGACGAGCCGGACTATGAAACCGCCCTGCTGTTTCTGCTCGACCAGACGGAGAAAGTCATGACCACATTCTTTCGCGAGAACCTCAAGGCCCGTGAAATGGGTTTATACGTGCGCTTCAAAGACCACGAAGGCCGGGGCGCCACCGTAAAATTTCCCACCGCGCAATTCGAACCGCGCCTCATCAATCCACAGGTGGAGCGCCTATTCCATGAACTTACCGCGCACGAAGAACAGCCGATTCGCCAGGTCTGCATCAACTTCTGGAACCTGCAGCCGTTGGAATTGGAGCCCAATCTCTTCAATCACGATGTGGAATACAAGCGTCGTGAATTGCACCATGCGTTGGAACAAGTCGAGGCGCTTTACGGCAGACGTTGCGTGAAGACGGGTACACGCTTGCTACTCGAAAAAGAGGCTCCCTATCTTGTCGCAGACAAAGCCAAGTGCCCATTCCTCTCGCAACGCGAGATGGAAATCAAAGTAGACAACATCCCTGAGGGCGTACTTGACGATCTGACTTACGAGGACGAATGGAAACCGTTGGAGGAAGTAACGCGAGCTGCTCCGCTGCCATTACCTCGCACGTGGGGCCGCTCCACCAGCCGGACACAAAAATTTCTATAGCGGTGCTATATTAATTCTCGGCGGATGTTTTCAAGCGATACAGGATGCCAGCAATATCGCGCTGAAGCTGCAAATCGGCACGACGATGGAGCAGCTGACGTAAAAAACCCCCATGGTCCCAAAATGTAACTCCCATGAGATTTCCCAAGCTCTGCGGCACCTCGTCTTTACCAACGCCCCACAACTCAACCGCGGCATCATTACGCTTACACAACAAAAGAAAATCGCCTTGATGACGACGGCTTCGCAACTTAGGATCGTCATAATCTTCCACTTCAATCCCTGAAGCTCGCAACTCTTCATCAATTGCACCACGAAGCTTTTCCGGTAAAACGATAAGCTCGTGTTGAAGACTAACCGTCATAGTTTCCCCTTCGTGCTCGGCACGCCTTTGACGCGCGGGTCGCGCTGACAGGCCAGATCGAGCGCCTTTGCCAGTGCCTTGAAAATGGCTTCCACAACGTGATGCGGTTCGTCGCCGCGCAACACATCGACGTGCAAGTTGCAGCGCGCCTCGTTGGCGAAACCCTGTAGGAATTCCTTCACCAAACCGACGCGAAATTCTTTCCTCCGCCCGAGCGACACATTCGCGATGCGACCCCAGTTCTTCGCCTCAAACACGAGAAATGGTCGATTACTAAAATCCAGAGCGATGCGCGCCTGCGCCAGTGTCTCGTCCATCGGTACCAACGACCAACCGTAGCGTCGAATCCCGCGTTTGTCTCCGAGTGCCTGCACAAATGCCTGCCCAAGGGCAATGCCGATATCCTCGACGGTGTGATGCGCGTCCACATCCACGTCGCCATTCGCGGTAACCGTCAAATCACACAACGAGTGTTTCGCCAGCAGCGTGAACATGTGGTCGAAGAACGGAATGCCGGTCGAAATCTTCGACTTGCCGCTCCCGTCAATCGTGAGCGTCAACGAAATCCGCGTCTCTGCCGTATTGCGTACAACCTTAGCGCTTCGCTTCTTCACAGACCTCCTTCGTTGCTGCCAGAAACTTGTCCATTTCTTCATCCGTGCCGATGGTGACTCGCGCAAAATCGCGGATGCGATCAATGTCCCACCAGCGCACGAGAATCCTTTTCGCTCGCAGCCCGTCAAACCACTGCTTTGCGGTCAATGGCAGTGGCGGCTTGGCGAATACAAAGTTCGTTTGTGAAGAATAAACAAAGAAACTGAGTTTGGCGAGCGCAGCGCTTGTCCGCTCCCGCGTCGTACAAATCTTCTTCACGTTCTGCTGGAAGTAAACCCACTCTTCCAGTGTCGCCTCCGCGCCAAGCTGGCTCAAGCGGCTCACGTTGTAGCTGTCCTTCACTTTGTTGAGCGCAGCGATTAACTCGCGCGGACCGACCGCCCAACCGACGCGCATACCGGCAAACGAAAACGCCTTCGAAAATGTCCGCGCCACGATCACATTGTCGTACTCACTCACGAGATCGAGACAGTTTTCCGACGCGAAGTCCACATAGGCTTCATCGATTACCACGACACCCTTCGTCTCCTCGATCACCCGCTGCAACTGCACGCGCTGCAGCCACACGCCGCTGGGCGCGTTCGGTTGCGTGATGAATACGAGCTTTACCCCCGCAAGCTTCGACAATAATGGCGCGTGTACCTGAATCTGAAAATTCTCATCGAGCGGCAACTCGACCTGCGTCGCGCCCTGGATGTTCGCGAGCACCGGATACAGTGAATAACTGGGCCAGAAGTACGCCAACTTCTCGCATTCGCCACAGAAGGCGCGCACACAAAGGTCGAGAATGTCGTCGCAACCGTTGCCGATGATGATCTGCTCGGGGTCAAACCCGTGAATCTTGCTGAGCTTCGCGCGCAATGCGGCGGAGGTCGGGTCGGGATACAGCCGCAACTTTCCATCAATCGCCCCGCGCAGTGTTTCCAGGACTTTCGGCGATGGCGGATACGGATTCTCATTCGTATTAAGCTTGATGAGGCCTGCGACCTTCGGCTGTTCCCCAGGCACATACCCGCTCATCCGCTCAACCTGCCGACGGATGTAGCTCATCGGAACCTGACCCGCGCCGAAGCGACGTGTGCGTCCAATCCTTCCACTTCACCGAATGCTTCCAGCGCCGGCAAGGATTTGGCCAGCGCCGTGCGAGAACATTCGATCACACTCGTGCGCCGTTGAAACTGATCCACTGTCAATCCCGCAAAGGCTGCGCCAGCGCCACCGGTCGGTAGTTCGTGGCTTGGCCCTGCCAGGTAATCTCCCACTACCGTTGGCGTCCACGGACCGAGAAAGATGGCGCCGGCGGTTTTGATAGCGCGCAACACCTTCGGAGCATTCTTCACCATCAACTCGCAGTGCTCCGGCGCAAACTGATTGGTAATGGCGATGGCCTGCGTCATATCCTTTACCAATACGCAAACCCCGCCATTCTCAAGTGCGCGCCGTACGAACTCGCCTCGCTCCAGTCCGCCGATCTGCTTCTCAATCTCCGCGCGCGTCGCCTCCAGAACCTTCTCGGATGTCGTCACGAGCCACACACGTTCATAACCACTCCCGTGCTCCGCTTGCGCAAGCAGGTCGGCGGCAATGAACGCGGGTTCGGCGGTGTTATCCGCGACAACAAGCAACTCACTCGGCCCTGAAAGCAAATCGATCCCCACGCGTCCAAAGAGGAGTTTCTTCGCGGCGGTGACGTAGGCATTCCCCGGACCGAAAATCTTGACGACACGTTTGATGGACTGCGTCCCCAGCGCCATCGCGGCGATGGCCTGCGCGCCGCCTAGTTGATAAATCTCTGTCGCACCCGCAATGTGGGCGGCATATAGCAAACCGGGATTGATCGGTGGAGGCGAACAGACCACAATCTCCGGGCAGCCCGCCACCTTCGCCAGTGTGGCAGTCATCAAAACAGTCGACACCAGTGGCGCTGTACCGCCCGGCACATAAATGCCCACGCGCCGCAGTGCGTCAAACTTTTCCCCGACGCGTCCGCCCTGCGAATTACGCATCGACCAGCCCTTACGTAGCGACCGTTTGGCGAAGGCCGCAACGTTCTTGTGCGTAGCGGCAATCGCCCGCGCCAATTCGGGCCCGGGTTTCGAAGATTTGCCTGCGATGCGAAACTCGGACGGTTTCAGCCGTACCTGATCGAAGCGCTCTGTCAAATCCACCAGCGCCTCATCGCCGCGAGCGCGCACATCGTCGATGATGGCACGTACGCGCTCTTCGATTTGGGGGTCGAAGAGGCTCGATGCCGCACACGCCTCGACGGCGGCGCGGTCGAAATCAGGCTGATTGTAACGCAGGATTTTCATGCGATTTGCGGCGGCATGTTACTAAACGCCGCCGTAAAAGCAAACCGTCAACGTACGACCTGTTACCCTACTCCCACTCGATCGTGCTGGGAGGTTTGCTGGAGATATCGAGGCAGACACGGTTGACGCCTTTGACTTCGTTGATAATGCGCGTGGAAAGCCGCGCCAAGAGATCATACGGCAAACGCACCCAGTCCGCGGTCATGCCATCCACACTTTCCACGGCACGGATGGCGATGACGTTGTCATACGTGCGCTCGTCGCCCATCACGCCGACGGTCTTTACGGGTAACAACACCGCAAATGTCTGCCACACCTTGTAGTATAGATCCGCTTTTTTCACCTCATCGATGACGACCCAGTCGGCTTCCCGCAGAATCCGTAATCGTTCCGGGCTCACAGCCCCAAGAATGCGCACAGCCAGGCCAGGGCCGGGAAACGGTTGCCGCCAGACGATCTCGCGGGGCAGGCCGAGTTGCGCGCCGACCTCGCGCACTTCGTCCTTGAAGAGCGCGCGTAGTGGTTCGAGCAGCTCAAATCTCATGTTCTTCGGCAGGCCGCCCACATTGTGGTGCGACTTGATCATCGCAGCGGGATTGCCGGCGATGGAAATGCTCTCGATCACGTCAGGGTATGTCGTGCCTTGCGCGAGAAAGCGCGACGCCCCGGCTTTCTTCGTGGCTTTCTGAAACACCTCCACAAAGGCGCGACCGATGATCTTGCGTTTGCGTTCGGGGTCAGTCACGCCGCGCAGCTTGCGCAGAAACACCCCCGTGGCGTCCACATACTGCAGCCGCATGCGCAGGTTCTTACCGAAGACCCGCTGCACGCCTTCCGCCTCCGACTTGCGCAACAAACCATTGTTGACGAACACACAGGTAAGCTGGTCGCCGATGGCCTTGTGAATGAGTGCCGCCGCCACGCTGGAGTCCACGCCACCCGACAGACCGAGAATCACCCGGTCGGCGCCCACCGCTTCGCGAATCTCCTCAATCGCGTGCTCGATAAACGACTTCATGGTCCAATTACGTGCACAACCGCAGACACCATGCACGAAGTTTGAAATGATCTGCTTCCCGTTTGGCGTGTGGTGGACCTCGGGGTGAAACTGTATGCCGAAAAGCCGGCGTCGCGAATTGGCGACGGCGGCATACGGCGAATTCTGGCTACGGGCGACGGACAGGAAACCGTCTGGCACTTTCGTCAGTTTGTCGCCGTGACTCATCCAAACCTTTTGGCGGGGATCCATCTTCGCGAACAACGGCGAATCCCTTGTGATCTCGACCTCCGCCTGCCCGTATTCACGCTTGTCGCCCTTCTCGACGCGTCCGCCGAGTTGGTGCGCCATCAACTGCATCCCGTAGCAGATGCCAAGCACGGGAACACCTAGGTTCCAAATCGCCGGGTCGCAGTGCGGCGCGGCCTCGCCATAGACGCTGGCAGGACCTCCGCTCAGGATGAGTCCGCGCGGTCTTAGTGCCCGGAGTTTCGCCGCCGGGGTGTCAAAGCGCAGGATCTGCGAGAAGACCTGGCATTCGCGAATTCGCCTGGCAATCACCTGCGTGTACTGCGACCCAAAATCGAGAATGACAATGTTTTCGGGGATCGCCAGCCGGGACCTCGTATTCTTCTTTTGAGGTTTTGCGAGACGGGACATGGGGCTACTTGCTGCCCATGCCAACACCCTGCACGGTCTGGAAGACCTTGCCCTCGGTCTTGATCGCGGGCGCGATGATGATTTCCGTCTCCTGAAATTCGCGCACGGTGCGCGCGCCAACGTTCCCCATGCAGGTCGCCAGCGCGCCCACCAGATTTTGGGAACCATCGTCGAGTTCCGCGGGGCCGAAGAGGATTTGTTTCAGTGTGCCCGTCACGCCGACTCGAATGCGCGTCCCCCGAGGAAGATTGGCGTGCGGTGTGGCCATTCCCCAATGAAATCCGCGCCCCGGCGCCTCCTTCGTGCGCGCGAAAGCACTGCCAATCATCACGGCGTCCGCGCCGCAGGCGAACGCCTTGCAGATGTCGCCGCCCTTGCTCATCCCACCGTCCGTGATGATGGGCACGTATTGGCCCGTCTGTTTGAAGTATTGATCGCGCGCCGCCGCACAATCAACGGTCGCTGTGACCTGCGGCACACCGAGGCCGAGCACACCTCGCGTCGTGCAGGCCGAGCCAGGACCGATGCCGATGAGAACACCCGCCATCCCGCATTGCATCAATTCCAGCGTCACGCTGTAGGTCACGCAATTGCCAATGACAACGGGAATGAGTAGCGTCTTACAGAAGGCCGCAAGGTCGAGCGTCTTGTACTCACTGGAGAGATGTCGCACGGTGGAGACGGTGGATTGCACCACGAAAATGTCCGCCCCCGCCTCCTGTGCGATGGCCCCGAAACGCTCGGCGCGCTGCGGAATCGAGCTGACGGCGCACAGTACGCCGGCATCCTTGATTTCTTTCACGCGGGCGGCAATGAGCTCTTCCTGAATCGGTTCGGTGTAGATACGCTGCAAGAGATGCGTCGCTTCTTCCTTGCTGACGTTGACGATCTTGTCGAGAACCTCGTCGGGGTTCTTGTAGCGCGTCTGCACACCTTCCAGGTTGAGCACGGCAACTCCCCCGAGCTTGCCCATTTCGACGGCAAAACGCACGTCCACAACCCCGTCCATCGCACTCGCCAGAATTGGCACGTGGATCTTATGCGAACCGAGTTGAAAACTCGTGTCGACTTCGTTGGGGTTGATGGTGACAGCGCCTGGCACCAGCGCAATGTCATCGAATCCGTATGTGACGCGGGCCTTACGATTTCGACCAATCCACATGCCCATGGTGGAAAACCTCCGTGATTTCCAAACGACCGCTAGATTGTCCTTGTGTTGGATGGCGCCAATAAAGCTCGAAGCCGCCTCCACTCGCCGCCACATTCATACTGACCGGCGAGGGCCAAGACAACCCCCAAGTATGTGGAGGACCGGAAAAAAAACTGGCCGCGGCGCGGGCACTTCAATGTTGCGCTATGGAACTCTCGGTATTCGTGCTCGTAGCCTCCTGCCTGGCCCACAAAAACCGCAAGACGCCCCAAGCCAGTGAGGTTGAGCTGCTGTCACGCTCCGCCTCGAACCGGATCTGCCGCGCCAGCGCCAGTGCCTGGCCGTCCACGGCTTCGTCACCACATGAGCGGTCCAGCAAAGCGTAGAGGACCAGCCCATTCGCTCCCACCCCGACACGAACCTGTGTTGGGCGAACCGGTCCGGGGCTGTTGACTGTCGGCAACGACGGCGCGTAGGTGACCCCACGATCCTCCAGCGCGCTAAGGACCCGGAGGACGGATTGATTGATTGATACGGGCGGTTCGGTCGGTTCGTTGTCATTCGACTCTTCCGAAAACGCGGGTGTCTTCTCGGCAGCGGAGAGCACGGCGGTGTCCACCGTGGTCGGCTCCAACAAGGAACGCAGTGCGTCCATCGGCCTGTCAGCAAGGAAAGCAGGTTGTTCACTCCAGCCAAGACTACGCTGCGCGGCTTCTATCTTTTGGCGCCACATCCCCCGGGAAAACCCGTGGGCGCTGGGCAGGGTCATCAGGCTTGGATCGAACAGGTCGGCGATGACGTATCGCGGATCGCTGGAAGAAAATGGGTTCTGTTTCGCCGCGGGCATTAGCAGGACACGCGACGATTCACGCGGAGCCGTGGCGAGCGAAACGCCGGAAACACGAAAAAACACGAACATCGCACCGAAGGCCACCAGGGAGCCGGCCAGGATCCAAAGGAGCAATTGTCCTTGGGCAAAGGACAGCTTGGGGGTGCTCCGCATGGCAACTCAGTTTGAAGTGCCCGCCGCTGCTGCCTCGGGTCGGGCTGCCATGTTCACGGTCGTGATACCGGCCCGAGTTGCTGCCTCCATGATCTGCATCTCGGTTCCTTGAGAAACCTGCTGATCGGCCTTAATGATCAAATCATGACCGCGACCCTGCTGGATCGCATCCCGAAGCGTCTGTTCCAGCTTGTCCATGGTAATGGGTTGATCGTTGAAGAACAGCAAGTCATCGCGTGCCGCGGTGACAACGAGCGATGGGAACACGGCCCTCAAACCCATTCCAGACGGAGATAAGTCGACAGGGACACCCGGCACCATAACGAATGAGGAGTTGAGGACAAAGAAAAGGAGCAGCAGGAACACAACATTCACCAGCGGGGCGGCATCGACCAACCCTTTCGAAATCTGGCAATGGGTCCGGAACGTCATCGCAGCGCCACCACTTTGCTCGACTGTTCGCCACCGTCCTCTTTCCGCGCCAGGTACTGCACGGTTTCATTGGCCGCCCGCTCCATGTCGAGGACCAGGTTTTGAACGCGGCTAACCAGATAGTTGTAGGCGATATAGCTGGGAATCGCTACCACCAACCCTCCTGCCGTGGTCAGCAACGCCTGCCACACGCCCCCGGCCAATTGTCCCGCCGTCGTCGCCTGAGTATTCTCGATCACCTTGAACACCTGGATCATCCCCCACACCGTGCCGAGAAAACCCAGCAACGGCGTGATTTGCGCGAGGGTCACCAGGATTGGCAAATTATGCTCCAGCCGTGTCACCTCGGTACGGGCGGTGTCCTGAACGGCTTCGCGAATCTCCTCGCGGGACCGATCGTGGTTGACCACCGCGGCCATGACGACCTGGGCGACGGGGCCGGCGGTTTCCTTGCAAGTGCCGATGGCTTCGCTGATATTTCCGCGCTTGAGAGAATTCAGGATGCCGTTCACAAAATCGTTCGTGTGGATCTGCGCGCGATGATAATGGAAGAGCCGTTCGAAAAACACCGCGATCGCCAGAATCGCGCTGATGAGAATGAACCACATCAACGGTCCGCCTTTTGTCATGACTGTCAGCATATACTGCCTCCTCTTCCGTACCTTACAGATGGCCCCTTTTCACCGATAAGCCAAGCACTTTTTGTACTCAGAACAGAATCAAATGCTCGACGCGCAACTTGCGAATCTTTTCTTCGAGCAAGGTTTTCATGTCGGGACACAGATTCGCAAGTTTTTGATAAAGGATGATTGCTTCGCGCCACTGCTCACGCCGTTCTTTGATGGTGCCGGCGGCGTACCCCGCTTTGCACATCCAAAAGCGTTCCGGGGGGGTGTTCGGATCCGGGGCCGCGGCCTGTTCGTACACCGCCTTGCTATACCACTCGTATGCTTCGTCGAGCTTCTTCGCCATTTCGTAGGAGCGACCAATTCCGTAATAAAGTTGATCGCGCAACGTGGGATCCCCTTCCCGCGCGGTATCCAACGCCTTGCGGTAACTCGTTATCGCGTCGTCAAAACGACCCAGCGTAAATTGCATGTCGCCCTTGCGCCCGATCGCTTCCGCCACCAGATAGCAATCAGGGAAATCCTTGGTGAGTGAATCGAACACGAGCAGCGCATCGCCGAACTGGTTCTTCTCACTCAAGGCGTCCCCTTCCCCAAAGCGCGCGTCACAGCGCCACCCTGACTCCGGGAAATTCTTCAACAGGGCTTCGTAAAGCTCGATGGCCGGCGTGTAGTCCTGCCGCAGATAAGCCGCGCGCGCGGCCATGTACTGCGCGGTGTCCGCCAGCTTGCTGGTCGCATAATTCTTCACCAGCAACTGAAACTGCTCCTGTGCCTTGATATAGTCCTTTTGCTTCAGGTAGTGGTCGGCAATCCAAAACTGCGCGTCGGGAGCGAGCAACGACTCGGGGAACTTCTTCGTAAACTCGCCAAAGTCGGTGAGTGTCTTATCGGCCTGCCCCTTCTGCGCGTAACACCAGCCGCGATTGTAAAACGCGCGCTGGCCAAGTTCCGAATTCGGCGCCACGGCCATCAGCTTCTCGAATTCCGCCGCCGCCTCATCATACTTGCCCTCATGATAGAACGACTCGCCGATCGCCAGGCTGGCTTTCGTGGCCCATTCGTTTTGTGGGTATTTCTTCTCCACCGCCGCGTAAGCCGCGCGCGCCTCGGCCTCCTTCCCCGTCCCGCTCAGGATGACCCCTACGTTGAACTGCGACTCCGCCGCGTGGTCGCCCTGCGGATATTGCTGGACGAGCGACTCGAAAACGTGCACTGCCGCTTCAGCGTTGTGCGTGCGCTGGTACGCCTGACCAAGTTGGAACATGGCGCGGTCGATCAGCTTCGTTTCGGGGTACGTGCTGATGAGCCGCTGATAATCCGTGATGGCGTCCACAAACAGGCCGAGCGCGAACTCGGCGTCGCCCGCCTTGAAAAGGGCCTCCGCCGCAATCGTGGGATCCTTCGCGAGGGTCGCCGCTCGTCGAAAATACGGAAGGGCATCGGCGATTTTGTTGAGCTTCCATGCGCACCAGCCCGCGCTGAAATTCGCTTTTGCCTGCAACGCACTCTGTGGATACTTTTCGATCAAGCTCACGTACTCGGGCAGCGCGTTGGTGAAATCGTTGCTGCTGAAGAACAGGTCACCAATGGTCATCTGGATCTCGTCGGCGAGCGGGTCAGCCGGAGTCGACTGCAAATATCCCTTCAACTTCTCCACGCCCTCCGCCAGCTTGCCGCTGCGAACGTAGGCTTCACCCAATTTGAGCATCACTTCGCGCTTCAAGGGCGGGTCCTGCGCGAGTGCGAGGGCCTGCGCAAAGGCCTCCGCCGCATTGTCGAATTTCTCCTGTCGCCAGTACACCCAGCCTTCACCACGCCAGGCCTCCGCAGCCAGCTGGCTGGTGGCAGGTTTGTTCGGACTGGATTTGTAGGCGTCGATGACCGCCGCATAACGCTTCACTGCCTCATCGAACCTGCTACGGCCCAAGAGTGAATCACCCAGCCAGATGCTGGCGCGGAATGCCGCCCGTGTGTTTGGATACTTGCCAACAACATCGCTGAGGACAACGTCCGCTTGTTCAAACTTCTGAATGGCCAGGAGAGTCTGGCCGCGCAAGAGTTCCGCTTCTTGCGCCAAATCCGTTTTCGGGCCGACCTTGTCGAGCTGATCCAGTGCTTCCATCGCGCTGCCGAACCGGCCCAGTTTGAACCGCGCGAACGCGAGCCCATAGAATGCCTGCGGTCGATACGCGCTGCGCGGGTATTTCTCGATGACCTCTGCGTAACGCTGCTCCGCCTCGCCGTACCGTTCGCCGCGCACCAACGCTTCGGCGAGCCAGAACCGAAAACTGTCCGGTCGTTTCTCGGTCGGCCACTTGGCGAGCGCATCCTGCAGTGTCTTTACCGCATCCGACCATTTCCTCTGGTTCAACTGCGCCTGCGCCAGGTCGAGCACAACCTCATCCGCCCTCTCCGAGTCAGGGAATTGCTTCAGATACTCCGCAAACTGACGCTCGGCCAGATCGTTTAGCCCGTCCTTAAATGCCGCCTCCGCGACGCGGTAGAGCCGCTTCTCATCCGGCGTCGCACCGGTGACGCGATTCACCGCGCCGCCAACAAACAACAACGCTGCTATGAGCCGCAATCTTCTCATCCACCCCATCAGACGCAATTATTGGCAGATTGTTCACCGCGCGGCAAGTTTTGATGTCGTCGCCAGGAAACCTGCTCTACTTGCCGTACATGAATAGTAGTGGACGCCAGACGCGTTTCGACCAGGCTCGCTCGTTGTGTTCCGCCTCGGGGTCGCGATACCATTCCAAATTTCCCCCCATCTTGAACCCATTGGCTTGCAGCGCCCGCAACATCGCGTCGCAGCCGGGCTGCAACTGAGCGTCCAATCCCACGCCGCCGCCGTCGATGTAAATGCGGATTTTCTTGTTCGCACCGGTGTAATTCTCGACCAACGATGGGGCGTTGATTTCTCGGTAAACAAATGCGGGCGACAAGCACGCTGCTCGTGAGAACACTTGCGGATAATTCCACACCATCAAAAACGAGATCAGCCCGCCCATCGACGAGCCCATCACCGCCGTGTGCTCGCGGTCCGGCAGCGTCCGATACTCTTTGTCGATGAACGGCTTCAGCTTCTCGACGACGAACCGCATGTACGCCCGGCCGGTCGGAGTGTTGGAATACTCCATCCCACGATCGGCCGTATTGTAAATGCCGACGACGAGAATTTCTTGCAGCTTGCCCTCACGAATCAGCCGGTCCGCCGTCTCATCAATTTGCCAGTCCACGCCCGTAAACGAAGTTGCCGGGTCAAAAATGTTTTGCCCGTCGTGCACGTAAAGCACGGGATAATGCTTCTCGGGACTTTTCTCGTAGCTGGGAGGCAACCAAACAATCACGTCTCGCGGCTTGATCCCCTCACCCTCCATTTGGCGGTGGTATTTCACCACCCCGGTAATCTGTCCCTCGACTTTGCGAACGATGTCCTTGTGCAGGATGTCGCGCCAGTTCGCCACAACGATGGTCACCGTCTCGTTGCTCTGAACGTTCAGCGTATAATTCCCCGGCACGCTGCCGTCCGCGCTGACCGCTTCGGTTTCCCAATTCCCCCGCGTGATCTTGTATTCGAGCTGGCTTCCCGCCGGAAAACTGTACGTCCCCGTCCAACTCCCATCATCCTGTTTCTCCAAAGCCACCGCACCCGGGTTCCACCCACCCAGTTTCTCGTCACTCCCCACGATAAACAACTTCGACCCCGCCGGTGCATTCTGCGCCATAACCTTGAAAGTAATGCGCGGGGCCTGAATCGCAGAATCACCCCAAGCCAGGTGCGCCGCCATCATCATCACCATGAGGAACCGCCAACCAAATCGCATTCTTAATGTCTCCTTAAATGGGCACAACCTCCCGCGCCAGCATGTGCTTTAGAAACTGCCCGGTGTAAGACTTCTTATTGTCAGCGACTTTCTCAGGCGGGCCTTCGGCAATGATGCGGCCACCGGCGTCGCCGCCTTCGGGGCCAAGGTCGATGACCCAATCAGCAGACTTGATGACGTCGAGGTTGTGTTCAATGACCAGCACCGTGTTGCCGGCGTCGCGGAGTTTGTTGAGCACTTCCAGCAGTTTGGCGATGTCGGCGAAATGCAGGCCGGTGGTCGGTTCATCCAGAATATACAATGTCCGCCCCGTGGCGCGCTTGGCCAACTCCGTGGAAAGCTTGACGCGCTGGGCTTCGCCGCCACTGAGCGTCGTGGCTTGCTGGCCGATCTTGAGATAACCGAGCCCGACTTCCTGCAGCGTCTGGAGAATATCGCGAATCTTCGGCACCGGGCGGAAGAAGACCTCCGCTTCGTCTACCGTCATATCGAGGACATCTGCGATGTTGCGCCCCTTGTAAGTGATCTCCAGCGTCTCGCGGCTGTAACGTTTGCCGCCGCACTGCTCACAGGTCACATACACGTCCGGTAGAAAGTGCATCTCGATCTTGATGATCCCATCACCCTGGCACGCTTCGCAGCGCCCGCCTTTCACATTGAAGCTGAACCGACCAGGACCGTACCCACGCACCTTCGCATTCGGCAATTGCGCGAACAGCGTGCGGATGTGGTTGAATGAGCCTGTGTACGTTGCGGGATTCGACCGCGGCGTGCGGCCGATTGGCGACTGGTCGATGACAATCACCTTGTCGAGCTCTTCCAGGCCCAGGATCGCCTCGTGCGCGCCGGGACGGTCCTTCGCTCGATAGAATTTTCGAAAGAGTGCCTTGCGCAGGATATCATCCACCAGCGTGCTCTTACCCGAACCACTCACCCCCGTCACGCACGTGAGCAACCCGAGCGGGAACCGCACATCGATTTTCTTGAGATTGTTTTCATTCGCGCCCTTAACGATGAGCCAGCCTTTCTTCGGGGCGTGTCTCGTTTTTGGCACGGGAATCTGCAATTCGCCGCGCAGGTACCGCCCTGTCAGCGATTTCGGGTTGTCGAGGATCGTCTGGATTGGACCCGCCGCGACAAGGTAGCCGCCGTGCAATCCCGCGCCGGGCCCGAGATCGACAATGTAATCCGCTGCGCGAATCGTGTCCTCGTCGTGTTCGACGACAATCACGGTGTTGCCGAGATCGCGCAATCCCTTGAGCGTGTCGAGCAGGCGATGGTTGTCGCGCTGATGCAACCCGATGCTGGGTTCGTCGAGCACGTACAACACGCCGACGAGGCCCGCACCCACCTGCGTCGCCAACCGAATGCGCTGCGCTTCCCCACCCGAAAGCGTGTCGCTCTGGCGGTCGAGTGTGAGATATGCCAACCCGACGTTCTTGAGGAACGTCAACCGCGACCGCACTTCCTTGATGATCTCACCTGCCACCTGCTCTTCAAATTCCGTCAACGCCAGGGATGCCAGGAACCCGAGGGCGTCCTTGATGCTCAGTCGCGTGAAGTCGATGATCGACTTGTCGCCGACCGTGACCGCCAGGCTTTCAGGCCGCAAGCGCGCCCCCTTGCAGTCGGGACACTGCATCGCGACCATGAAATGCTGCAAGCGCACCTTCGTGAACTCGCTGTCCGTCTCCTCGTAGAGACGTTCCAGATTCGGGATGACACCCTCGAAGACCTTCGTCATCTTGCGCCACGCGCCCTTGCGCCAATGGGTGAATTCAATCTCGGCGTCGCCTGAGCCGTGCAACAATTCCTTCTGCACCTTCTCCGGCAGATCCTTGTATGGTAGTTCGAGGTCGATGTTGTAGTGCTTGGAGAGACCGCGCAGCAGCATCTTATAATAAATCATCAGCCGCCGCCCGCCGCGACGCCACGCCGCGATCGCGCCACCCGCGACCGATTTGGTGCGGTCGGGAACGATCAGGTCGGGATCAAAGAACAGCTTCGTGCCGAGGCCGTGGCAGGTCTTGCATGCGCCGTCGGGCGAATTGAACGAAAAATGCCGCGGCGTGAACTCGCCGTAACTGATACCACATTCGGGACAGGCGTTCTGGTTGCTGAAGAGCCGCTCGGACCACGGCATGGTCACGGGCGTGGTCGGCGTGCGGTAGAGTACCTGCAACAAACCTGTTCCCCACTTCAGCGTGGTCTCGACGGAATCCGCCAATCGTGCCCGCGTTTTCACGGAGGCGATCAGCCGGTCCACCACCAACTCGATGCTGTGATTGCGCCGCTTGTCGAGTTTGACACCTTCGGTGACGTCAAGAATTTCGCCATCAACGCGGGCACGCACGAACCCCTCGCGCTTGATGCGGGCGATCACGTCGCGAAACTCACCTTTGCGACCGCGCACGAGCGGCGCCAGCAGCATGAGTTGCGAACCCTCCCCCAAATTGAGAATCTGCTCCACAATCTGGCTCGATGTCTGCGTCGTGATCGGTCGCCCACAGTGATAGCAATGCGGCTTGCCGATGTTCGCAAACAACAGCCGCAGATACTCATAAATCTCGGTGGTGGTGGCGATGGTCGAGCGCGGATTGTTGCCGCCAAAGTGCTGTTCGATGGCGATGGCGGGAGAAAGGCCTTCGATGTAATCAACGTCCGGCTTCTGCAGTTGCTCGAGAAAATTGCGGGCATAGGCCGAGAGGCTTTCCACGTACTTGCGCTGCCCTTCGGCGTAAATCGTGTCAAAAGCGAGACTGGACTTGCCCGAGCCACTCAACCCTGTGACCACGATGAGCTTCTCACGGGGGAGAGTCAGGTGTATGTTCTTGAGGTTGTGCTCGCGCGCACCAGCTATAATGATAGAGTCTTTGGACATGGCCAAAACCGCCGAATTTCGAATAATCCGAAAGTTTTCATTGTAGCAGCGAATTCGGGGTTATCCTAGGGAATTCCTCGGAAATGCGTGGCATATCACCTGCTTAAAAGAGGGTTGTCGTGGCAGAGGCCATACGAAGCAAACAATGTAATCAGGGGAAAAGGGAACAAATGGAAACGACCGCAACAGAATTTGACCAGGGCGTCGCGAAGCACAGCGACAAGCAGTTGGAACAACTGCACACGCAGATGGAAGCGCTGTACCAGAACCTGCGCACCGTCCGTCACGCCATCAACAACAACGTGGCTGTCATCATGGCCATGGCCGAGCTGACCCAGCGCAACCCGGCCCAATGCGCCAAGCTCAGCCAGCTCTGTCTCGAGAAGTCGCCTCAGATCGCCGCCGCTATCGGCGGGTTCACGGAACTTTTTGAAGGCGCTGTCTGCTTGCAGGAAGAACTGGATCACCACGTTGCCAGCAGTACAACCACGGCGTAGTCGCGCGAAGCGGACGACCGCGTTGGTGTCTGCCCTCCCCTGCAGGCACAGTCGCATCGCCGCAATCGCGCGTGGAACAGCAACCTTGTGAGCACTGCAAAACGTAAATCGAAAGACGTAACGCAGGAGCAGGTCCGCTCTCTGGAAAACGTCAACCGCCTCAAAGCCGAGTTTCTCGCCAATGTCAGCCATGAACTCCGCACTCCAGTTCACGCCATCATTGGTTATGCCGAACTGCTGCTCGATACCGTCTATGGCCAGATGACCAACGAGCAGGAAGAGTCCGTCCGCTACATCCGCGAGAACGCCCAGGATCTCCTCAGCCTCGTCAATAATCTCCTGGATCTCGCGCGCATCGAAAGTGGCCGCACCGACCTGATCCTGGAGTCCTTCGATTTGCGCGGTCTCGTCAGTGAACTGATCGGCCAACTCAAGCCCCTCGCCGACGGCAAGCGCCTGGAAATCAATGTAACCGTCTTGATCGAAAATGCCGTCATCCGTACCGACCGCGGCAAGCTCAAACAAATCCTCATCAACCTGGTCGGCAACGCCATCAAGTTCACCGAACACGGAAAGGTCACGATCGCGATTTGTGAGGACCCAAACCCCGGTCCCGCCACAGCCTCCGGTTCTCCCCGTCTCGCCCTCAGCGTGCAGGATACCGGCGTCGGAATTCCCATCGACAGGCTCGATCACCTCTTTGAGAAATTTTATCACCTCGATGGCCCCGCCACCCGTTCCCATGAGGGCACGGGCCTCGGCCTCTACATCACCAAACAACTGGTCGAACTCCTCGCGGGTCGCGTCGACATCAAGAGCGCACCCGGCAAGGGCACAACCGTCACCATCTCCATCCCCCAAAACTTCGAAGAGATCGAAGGCATCCAACGCTTGCGCACCCGTCTCGCCGGGGCCAACACCGTCGCAACGGATGTCGACGGAGACAGCCGACGCCTTGTCCTCGTCGTCAGTGAACGTCCAGACATCGCGCGCATCCTCGCTGCCGGGCTCGGCTCGCACGAGTATAACGTTCGCACCGCGCGCGACGGCGAAGAGGCCGTGACGCTGGCCGTCAAGCTCCATCCCCTGGTGATTATGCTGGATGCGCACGACTCGTCCTCGGAACTCTGGTCCGTCTTCCAGGAGCTGAAGACCAAGCCCGAGACCAAGGACATCCCCACCATTTTCCTTTCCAACGACGCCGCCCACGTCGTCGGCACGCCGCTGACCGTCGCTTCTGCGCTGAACCCGGGCGACGTATTGCGCAGCGTCCGCGCCGCTACTCCCACGTCCAAAAAGAACGTGCTCATCGTGGACGACGAGGAAAGTTTCCGCGACGTCCTCAAGTGCGCGCTGAGCGAGGAAGGCTATCAGCTTTCCGAGGCCGCCACGGGTAACGAAGCCATTGCGAAACTGCAAACGGCCACGCCCGACTTGCTGCTGCTCGATTTGAATCTTCCCGACACCGATGGCTGGGGAGTCATGCGCTACATCACCCAACAGCCCCGGCTGAAAAGCATGGGCGTGCTGATCATCTCCGGCGCCATGCTCCACGAATGCCAGTCTGTGGAAATCCAAAAGCATGACTATGCCTTCATCAGCAAGGGTGAGTTCAAAATCCATCAGGTCCTGGAAACAGTCGCGGATTTGTTGGAGGTCAACGCGTCGTGACGAATCTGTTGCTGATTGAGGACAACCCACATCTGCAGCGGATTTTCTCCGAGAAATTCCGCCGCGAAGGCTTCAACGTCACTCTCGCCAACGACGGTCATCAAGGTCTCCAATGCGCGGCGAATATCCACCCGGCGGTGATCCTGCTCGACACGATGATGCCCAACATGGACGGCTTCGAGGTGCTCACCCACCTTCGCGCCGATCCCGCCCTGCGCGGCATTCCGGCTTTCGTCCTTTCCAACCGTGCTTCGAGCGACGATATCCAGCATGCACTCGCGCTCGGCGCGCGCCAGTTTTTCACGAAGGGTTTCTCAGCCCTGGAGGACATCGCCCGTCAGGTTCGCGTCACCTGCGGCCTCAAGAAGGCCCTCGTCTGCACGAATAGCCTCACGCTCGCCGAGCCCATCGTCAGCGCGCTGGCTCATCCACAATTGCTCTGTTCTGTCGTCACCCTTCTCGACGAGATCGTCGGCGCCGCCGAGCGCGGCAACCCCGAGATCATCGTCCTCGACGCCCGCGTGCCGAACGCGCTCACCCTGCTCCAACAGCTCAAGACAAATCCCGCGACCAAATCCGTCCCCGTCATCGCCGTTGGAAGTCCGGGCCAGACGCCGAACCGCGCCGATGCGTTCATCGACAGCGCGCGTCTCGTCTCCGACCTCCGCCCCGCCGTGATGAATCGCCTCGGCCTGGAAGAATCCGCCGTCACAAGCCCGAGCAACGTCCCCGTTCCCGCAACCGCCTGACGTTTCTTCCTCCAGCCCGCTCCGATTTCTTCGGGCTCAGAACATAGCAGGGGCTCTGCCGCCGCTACTTTTCCGTTGGCTTCTTTTCCTGAATCGGGCTCACTTCCCGATCTGCACGACCTCATTACCCCTTCAAATTGGGTTCGTTTTGGAAAACGAACCCACCGAAGTTTTCAAAGAACATACGTCGTAAACTCCTACTACAGGCGCTGTTGCATCAAAACCGCCTTCGCAAAAAATTGGGTTCGTTTCGCAGAAACATGGTTTTTATGTTTTCCCCTCCCCATCCGTAGCTTTGGCCAAAGGCTGACGCGTCGCGCTATACCACGAGTTGCAACAGCGGACACCCTCACAAAATAGCAGTTCACATCTTCATCATACCAGCCCCAATGCCTCATGTCCAGCACAATTATCAATTTACGATACACGGGCACCCGCCTCGCTGTGTCGAGGCGCTGATTCAGTATGATCCCCTCCCCGGAGGGGATAAGGGGGTGGGTACTCTACCTCGATTCCGCAGACTGTCCCCTTGTAGCGGCAGGCACGATCCCAGATCGTTCATCTTCCCACACCTGCGAAGTTGTGCGCTACGCGTTGAATGTTGAGTGTTGAACGTTTAGGTGTTCTTCCGCCCCCTTCTTCGAAACCTGGCTCAACTCAAACAACTTCTTCGCCAGCTCCGGCGTCTGCTTGTAGCAATCCAATCGTCGACTCGTGACATCTCCTTTCGCGTTATCTCCACCACAACAATCTTGTCTTGGAGATGGGCCTTCGCAACGGATCATAAACCGATTTGAGTACAGGACGCTTTCCTGTGCACCTCCCCCGCTGTCGAGAAGATGCCAGGCCGCGTGGCCGACGACAGCGCAAGTTTCCCGGGCGGATGGTTTTCACGAAGATGGCAATGCTTGGGCCGCCGTCAACCGGCCATGTGCCCGCTGGCGCCGTAGGATCCAATGGATAATTGGCTTGTATCCGCTGGGTTGCAGGGCTATCATCGGTGTTGGTTCGACAAGGTTTCACCGGTGAGGCGGAGACCGTTGTACAGCAGTCCATGAACCGTACCTCTTTAATTGTAGGATTGATCGCTGGGATTCTTCTTATTCCCCGCCTCTCCAATGCCCAGTACTCCGCCAACTTCCAAACCAACATCATCAGCGGCGTGACCAGCAATTGGTCGGACAATTTCTATTACAATATCGGTGGCATTGGTGATGTGTTGCTCATTGAAGGTGGTGGAGTACTGGTCAACGGTGGGGGCGAACTGGGGCCTGGCAATGGGAATAGCAATAACTTTGCCCTCGTGACCGACAACGGTTCGGTGTGGAGCAATAGTCTCCTGTATGCGGGCAACAGCGGCGCGCGTAACAGCCTGGTGATTAGCAACGGCGGCCAGGTAATCAATAGCGGCTTCTGTATCGTCGGCAACGGCGTCCTACCCACCATCGGCAGCAATACCGTTCTGGTCACGGGCACCGGTTCTGTCCTGAGCAATGGACAGGATTTGACGATTGGCTACTACTTCGCCGCCAATCGCGTGGTGGTCGAGAACGGCGGACAATTGATCAATCACAACGCAAGTTTGGGCGGCGGTACCGTCACTTCAAGCAATAACAGCGCATGGGTGCGAGGGCCCGGTTCCCTTTGGATCAACCATGGACAGGTGACTTTCAACGGAGTCGGCAGCAGCCTCGTGATCAGCAATGGCGGACAGGTGACGGATTCCTTTGGTTACCTGGGGTATTACTTTGGAAGCAGCAATACCAGCGCTCTCGTAACCGGCTCGGGGTCGGTGTGGAGCAACCAACAGGATTTGTACGTGGGTAATTTTGGTTCTAGTAACACCCTGGTCATCAGCCACGGCGGTCTCGTGAACAGCTTCAACTGCTTCGTGGGTTACAGTTTGAGCAGCAACAATAGCATCCTGGTGACCGACCCCGGTTCGGTCTGGAGCAACCGGAACCTGACCACCTTCATCTTTGGTTCGCCCAATAGCCTCGTCATCAGCAACGGCGGCCAGGCGATCACCCCGTCGGGAGCAGAATTCGACCGCGCCAGAATTGTCGCCACCGGAACCGGTTCGATCTGGAACAGTGGGACCTTGCTTCTTGCTTCGGCGAATAGTTTGGTGATTAGTAACGGCGCTCAAATAATCAATACCGAGGCCCATGTGGGTCACAGCGGTAGCTCCAATACAGTACGCGTCACGGATGGCGCTCTGTGGCAGAACAATGCGCTATATCTGGGGTACTCTGGATCGAGCAATTCGATTGTGGTCGCGGCCGGGTCGGTCTCGGCCACCAGTCTGGTCGTGGGGCTCGCCTCGGCGAATTGCGATAATCTGCTCCAGGTGGACAGCGGCAGCGTGGTGGTGACAAACGCAACGCATGACGCGGTGCTCGAAGTGCGGCGCGGGCGGTTGGTTCTCAATGGGGGGACGATCCAGACGGACATTTTGGTGATGACGAACACTTGTGCGTCCCTCGTCCATAACGGCGGTGCCTTGATCGCGGGAAGCGTCATTCTGGACCCGAACGCGTTTCGCATAATGTCCGTGACCCGTCAAGGAAACGATATCCTCGTCAGTTGGCTCACGGGCCCGGGCCAAACCAACACCCTGCAAGCGACTGCGGGCGATGGAAGTGGCGGCTACAGCACAAACGGGTTTACCGACATTTTCGTGGTGACGAATAACACAACCGCCGGCACGGCGACCAACTATCTCGACACGGGCGGTGCAACCAATGTCCCCTCCCGCTACTACCGCGCGCGGCTGGTGCCCTAGCAAAAAAGACCGAACCGATCGGACGGATTTTTTGCACCAGAAACGTGGCGTGCGCAGGTCGATTGCAGCGAACACAACACCGCCGCATATCGCCCAGCCGGTGCTCCCTCCACCTCCCTTTTCCGCCTGATCTCTCACCCCGCCGCCGCGTCCACTTCCAACTCATCCAACCGCTCCTCGATCGTCACCGCTGTGGACTGGACACGGCAAAGATTCGCGTACAAACCGTCCGCCGCCATCAATTCCTCGTGCGTCCCGCGCTCGATAACGTGTCCCGCTTTCAGCACGAGGATCTGGTCGGCGTTGCGTACCGTCGACAACCTATGCGCGATGACAAAACTTGTGCGTTGCGCCATCAGCCGCTCCAGTGCTTCCTGGATCAGTTTCTCCGTCGCCGTGTCCACGCTCGCGGTCGCTTCGTCCAAAATCAAAATCGGCGGGTCTTTCAACAGCGCCCGCGCAATGCTCACGCGCTGTTTCTCGCCCACGCTGAGTTTCACGCCGCGTTCGCCGACGCGTGAATCGTACTTTTCCGGCAACCGCATGATGAACTCGTGACAGTTCGCCGCCTTCGCCGCGTCCATCATCTCGGCCTCACTGGCGTCGAGGCGACCATAAAGAATGTTCTCGCGGATCGTTCCATTAAAGAGAAACGCCTCCTGCGACACGATGCCGATCTGCTCCCGCAACGATTCGAGCGTCACGTCACGGATATCGTGTCCGTCAACCAGGATTTGCCCGTGCGTCACGTCGTAGAAGCGCGGCAACAGGTTCACGATCGTGCTCTTCCCCGCGCCCGTCGGTCCCACCAATGCAATCGTCTCCCCGGGCCGCGCATGAATATTGACGCCACCCAGCACCGGCAAATCCGCGCGATACTCGAATCCGACATCCCGATACTCCACTTCCCCACGTACGCGATCACCCAACACGCTGGCACCCGGCTTTTCGCCAATCTCCACAGGCGCATCGAGAATATCGAACACCCGCTCGCCCGCCGCTCGGCCCGCTTGAAACATCTGGTTGAGCCCGTGCAACGAACGCACCGGCTCGTAGAACATCCACAGGCAACTTAGGAACCCAACCAACCGGCCCAGCGACATCCCACCGCCGATCACCGCGTAACCACCCACCAAAATCACGATCACCCGTCCCAACTCCGCGGAAAACTCCATCGTCGGGCTGTAGAACGACCATGCCCGCATCACCCGCAGCGTTGCCATCCGCAGTTCACTTGCCCGCTGCGCAAACCGGCCCAGCTCGTGCGGCTCGCGCCCGAACCCTTTGATTTGCCGGATGCCCTGCAGATTATCGTGCAACAAGGAATTCAAGGCCGACGTGGCCCGGCGCACCAAACGATACCGGCCGTGCGCCGTCAGGGTGTACGCCAGCGCCCCCGCCACCAGGATCGGGATCGGCGTGAGCGCCCACATCGCCAGCCGCGCATTAAATGAAAACAACAGCGCGCCCACGCCGACGATGCTCAAGACCGACACCGTGCCCTGTTCAATGCCGTCGATCAACACGCGCTCGACGGCATTCACGTCGTCAATGACCCGCGTCATCAAATCGCCCGTAGCCCGCTGGTCGTAATAATTCACCGACAACCGTTGCAACTTGTCATACAGGTCGCGGCGCATGTCGTAGATCACACGCTGCTCGAAATGGTTGTTGAGATTGATCCGCAGGACGTTGAAGGCGCCCTTGAGGAAAAACGCCGCCAGCACCGCCCCCGCCACGAGCGGCAACAAATCCGACCGCCCCTTGCCAATCACGTCGTCGATCACAATCTGCGTCAGCTTGGGAAACGCGAGGCTGGCCAGCGTCGTCGCAATGGCGCACCCCATCGTGCCGACCGCAAATCCGGGATAACGCTTCACGTAGCCGAACACGCGCACGAAGATCTCCTTCGCGCCCCGTTTCCGCGCCACCATCGTCTCGTCGTTCTCGGTATCGTGATGCGCCATCACAATTAGATTACCCAATCCGCCGAGTGGTTGCACGCGGGAATTCGCCAAGACCTCAAGGAGCGTGCGAATTTCCGTTTTGGAGGGACGCGCTCCGTCGCGTCCGTTCGGCCGAAGCGGTCATGACGGCGCCTGACCCTCCAAATGAAGCTTTACCGGACCGAGCGGAAAGCGGGTACCGGCCCCGCTCGGGCATGGGGCATACCCGCCAGTTTGTCCCTTGCCGGTAATAGCAGCGACATGACAAACTGAGTTTGTGCTAACAACATGGATAGCCGGAATGCGATGAAAGTATCCCCGGTCAGCATCATTCTCACCGGTGTCGGACTTGCCGGAGCAGTTGTACAGTTCCTGTATCGGGAGAGCGGAAAAAGCGATAGCATACTGTCCATTGGCGGTGCCATCTTCGGAGCTACGATTTTCTACAGGTGTTTTTGGGGACGAGAGTCATTGCGGAGGATTCGAGGACTTGAGGCAGTGAGCGATTTCGAGATGCGCATCATTGGCATGGCCGCGCTCACGTGGGCGTTGGTATCGTGTTATGTGTTTGCCCGGTACAAGATTTGAGCGCTTGTCAATTCCATTGCTTGAGGTTGCGCGTTAGGTTCCCCTCGCCTCTCTTGACCGCAAACGTCCTCCGCCGCTACTATGCGGTGCCGGCAACGGGAACGCTTTCAGGAGATTGATCTCATGGCACAGACCGACATCACGTCGTTGCAAAAAGCGGGGCGCAAATTCAAGCCGTCCGCCGCGTTCGTCAAGCAGGCCCACATCAAATCGCTCGCGCAGTATCGCAAACTCTACGCCGAATCGATTAAGTCCCCACAGAAATTCTGGTCGCGCATGTCCAAGGAACTCCACTGGTTCAAGCCGTGGAAGAAATTGCTCGAATGGGACGAGCCGTTTGCGAAATGGTTTGTCGGCGGACAGATCAATCTCTCCTACAACTGCCTCGACCGCCATCTCGATGGCCCGCGCCGCAACAAGGCCGCGATCATCTGGGAAGGCGAACCGGCCACGACCGGCAAAGCCGGCGAAGAGCGCGTGCTCACCTACGTCGGGTTGCACCGCGAAGTCTGCCGCTTTGCCAACGTGCTCAAACGCAATGGCATCGTCAAAGGCGACCGCATCATCATCTACATGCCGATGGTTCCCGAAGCCGCCATCGCCATGCTCGCCTGCGCTCGCATTGGCGCGACGCACTCGGTCGTTTTCGGCGGATTCAGCGCGCAGGCACTCATCGACCGCATCCACGATTGCGGCGCGAAGATGGTCATCACTGCCGATGGCGGTTATCGGCGCGGCACAACCGTCGTGCTGAAGAAAAACGTCGATGACGCGCTGCAACAATGCCCGTCCATCGCCAAGGTCATCGTCCTCCGCCGCACCAATTCCGAGGTCACGATGCGGGAGGGCCGCGATGTTTGGTGGCATGACGAATTGCAGCACGTCGATGCGAATTGCCCCGCTGAAAAACTCGATAGCGAACATCCGTTGTATATCCTCTACACCAGCGGCAGCACCGGCAAACCCAAGGGCGTGCTGCATAGCACCGCTGGCTATCTCCTCGGCGTGTATCTCAGCACAAAGTACGTCTTCGATTTGAAGGAACAGGACACGTACTGGTGCACCGCCGACATCGGCTGGGTCACCGGCCACAGCTACTCGATTTACGGCGCGCTCGCCAACGGCGCGACGACCCTCATGTACGAGGGCGCGCCGAATTGGCCCGAGCCGGACCGTTTCTGGCGCATCATCGACAAATACAAAGTCACCATCCTCTACACCGCGCCAACCGCCATCCGCGCCTTCATGCGCTGGGGCGATCAGTGGCCGAACAAACACGACCTCAGTTCCCTCCGCCTCCTCGGCACCGTCGGCGAACCGATCAATCCCGAGGCGTGGATGTGGTACCACAACGTCATCGGGAAAAAACGCTGTCCCATCGTCGATACCTGGTGGCAGACGGAAACCGGCTCGATCATGATCACGCCGTTGCCCGGCGCGATCCCCACGAAACCCGGCAGCGGCACCCTGCCCTTCTTCGGCGTCGATGCCGCCGTGGTCAACAAGGAAGGCAAGGAACTTCCTGCAAACGTGGGCGGCTACTTGGTGATCCGCCGTCCCTGGCCGTCGATGCTCCGCACCATCTACGGCGACCCCGAACGCTTTCAGCGCCAATACTGGAGTGAGATTCCGCACGTCTATTTCACCGGCGACGGTTGCCGCCGCGACAAGGACGGTTATTTCTGGATCGTCGGTCGCATCGACGACGTACTCAACGTCGCCGGCCACCGCATCGGCACCGCCGAGGTCGAAAGCGCCCTCGTCTCGCACCCGAAAGTCGCCGAGGCCGCCGTCGTCGGCCGCCCCGACGCGCTGAAAGGCCAGGCCCTCGTCGCCTTCGTCACCGCCCGCAGCGACGTCAACGTCTCGCCCTCGCTCAAGGAAGAACTCCGCGCCCACGTCGCCACCCAAATCGGCCCCATCGCCAAGCCCGACGATATCCGTTTCACCGACGCCCTCCCCAAAACCCGCAGCGGCAAAATCATGCGCCGCCTCCTGAAAGAAATCGCCGCCGGCGGCGAAGTCAAAGGCGATACCACTACGCTGGAAGACCTAAACGTCATCGCCAAGCTAAGAGCAGATGAGGAGTGATGACTTTCCCTTGAAATTGTAGGGTGAGCGGCCCGCCTACCGCTGTATAGCCCACCCCCGGAACAAATCTTCCGCCCGTTCCTCTCACTACCAATAGGGTATGTTTTTCGGTTTAATCTTGGAACAGGATTCGATGAGGAAGTGGGGGGCTACGACCTCAAAAGGGGGCATTATGGCACACGTATTCAGGTCATCTGTCATCTCAATTTGCGTGGTTGGGCTGCTCATATGCGTCACGACGCGCGATGCCCGTGCGACCATTGATGCTGCGGTCACCATCAGCAGCCAGGATGCGGGCGGGGGTGCATTCAATTATACGCTCACGTTGAACAATCACTCCACCTCGACCAGCCCGATCGAAACGCTCTGGTTTAGCTGGATCCCGGGCCTCGATTTCATGAGCGTCAGTCCCACGGCTGAGACGGCCCCGACCGGATGGGATACCTTCGTGGAGACTGGCTATTATGGCGGCTATTCCGTCCGCTATACGACGACGACCGCGCCATTGAACCCGAACGGCCAACTGCAATTCAGTTTCACCAGCACCGTCACGTCGAACGAATTGGCGGGAAACGATTCAGTTTTCGGCTATTACCCGGAACTGACCACGTTCCTCTATAGTCAAAGTATCGAGGGAGGAGATAGCACGAGCTTACTCGCGCAACAGGTCACCGCCGTTCCTGAACCCTCTTCGATTGCCCTCGTCGGATTCGGAATAGTCGCTGCCGCCTTCGGAATTGGCTGCCGCCGATTGCGCTTTCGATCACGCAAGTAATAATTCCGTCCTGGTTCAAGCACGTCTCGCACCTCTCCTGGCCATCAGCCAGAGAGGCTTCACTGGTTGGGTACTCCCCCCCAACCAGTGAGGACGCGTTGCGCATTCAAACTTCGCGTTACTTTCCCTTCGCCCGCAAATACTGTTTTGGCCACTCTATGTCATGGCCAAGCTCGGCGGCGGCACGTAACGGGAAATACGGATCGCGCAGGAATCCGCGCGCCATCAGGACCAGATCCGCTTTGCCAGCGCGAATAATCTCATCAGCTTGGGCAGTCGTGGTAATGAGCCCGACCGCCCCGGTGGCGATACCGGCTTCGCGACGAATTCTCTCGGCGAAGGGGATTTGGTAACCGGGCGCAGCGGGAATCTTGGCGTCAGGTACCAGTCCGCCAGAAGAACAATCAATCAAGTCCACGCCCAGCCCTCTCACCATCTTCGCCAATTCCACCGACTGCTCAATGGTCCAACCTTCCGGCTCTTTCCAGTCGGTCGCGGAGATGCGCAGGAAAAGCGGCTTGCTCTCCGGCCACACCTCACGAACCGCCGCCGTGACTTCCCGCACGATTCGGGTACGATTGTCAAAGGAACCGCCGTACGCATCCTTTCGATGGTTCGCGAGTGGCGAGAGGAATTCGTTGAGTAGATAACCATGCGCCGAATGCATTTCGACGACTTCGAACCCGGCGGCTAACGCTCGCGCAGCGGCCTCCCGAAACTTCCGCACGATCCGCTGGATACCTTCGACGGTCAGTTCCTCCGGCGAGGGATCGCCGGGATTGAAAGGAATCGGGCTTGGCGCGAGCGGCATCCAGCCGCCATTTTCTTTCGAGACGATGCCGCGCTTCCCTTCCTGCGGCGAAAGCGTGCTGGCCTTGCGACCCGCGTGCGCCAATTGAATGCCCGGCGCGCTGCTTTGCGACTTAATGAACGTCGTGATGCGCCTCAGAAACTCAATGTGCTCGTCCTTCCACAACCCCAGATCGTCGGGTGAAATGCGCCCTTCGGCCTCCACTGATGTCGCCTCGGTAAACACCAGCGCCGCCCCGCCGCAGGCGCGACTCCCCAAATGCACAAGATGCCAATCGTTGGCGAATCCATCCCGGCTCGAATACATGCACATCGGTGAGACGACGATGCGATGTTTGAGTGTCAACCCGCGCAATGTAAATGGTTCAAATAGATGTGGCATGGCTTCAGCGGTCGTAAGATTGCCTTCGCCGCGCATCGTAGGGCGCAACCGCGCGTCGGCAAGAAAAATCATCAACTACAGCAGACATGGCAATGAGCACCACTCATTGCCATGTCTGCCATTCCAGGATTTCGAGTCGGCTAACGCCCTTTGTCCGGCTGTTCGTTGCCCCTTTCCGGACCGGGCTCTTGGTGCTGCTCGCCCCGCTGTTCTTGAGGCGGAGGTTTTTCGTGCGGAGCAGGTGGTGGAGCTACCTTCTCGCCATGAGGCGGTTCGCTCGGGCGCTGTTCGGGGGGACCCCGCCGCTCGACTGGCGGACCGTTGCCCTGCGGTCTCTCCGCTGGCGGCGGCTCAGTCCGTTGTTGCCGTTCAACAGGAGGCGGCTCATTGCGTGTTGGTCTCTCTGCTGGCAGCGTCTGGTTCCGTTGTTGTCGCTCCGCCGGAGGTGGCTCATTACGCTGCGGTCTCTCCCCTGGCTGCGTCCCGCGAATTATCTCCGGCGGATTGTTCCGCTGATTTTCGCGCTGCGGTTCGGTGGCGGGCCGCTCGCCAGGCCGTTCATTCTGGCGCTGAATCCCCGGCTGTTGCGGCGCCGTACGGTGGACAGCGGGAGGGATCTTCTCGCGTTGGCGCATTGCCTGGACGGTTGAAGTCTGGATCCGCTCGTGGTTCACCCGCTGCAGGTCCTGCACGCGCGGGCCTTCATTGACCACCCGGTTATTTACCTTCCGGATCGTCGTGTTGATCCTCGTCTGGTTAATGATCGTCGTGTTGTTGATAATCACAGTCCGCGCCCGGATACGCTCGCCGAAATGGCGTTCGCCGACGAACACGAACCAGGGCGATGGTATGGCGCCAATCACCAGCTCGCCGCTGAAGCCGAAAGCAACTCCCGGCGGCAATGGCGCCCAACCGCAGTAGCCACCGCCCTCGCGGAAGCAAACCCACGACGGCCCCCACACAGTGTCAGGCACCCAAACCCAACCGTAGTACGGATCATTCCACCAGCGTCCGTAATGGTAGCACGCCCAACCCCACGGTTCATCGCTCTGCCAATACCAGCCGTCGTCCGTCCACACCCATGTACCTTCGCAGTAGGGACGCCACGACACATCGACAGCATAGGGATGCCAGCATCGCCCGTACGACCCAACTTCCACCCAATAGCCTTGCGCCGATAATGGCTCGTAAAAGTCGTTGGGCGAATTGATTTCAACCCCGACCGAGACATCCGCCGCCCTAACATCGTGCGACATAAGCCAGGGAACTCCAAACGTCACCGCCAAAACCACTACCCTGATCGCTTTCATGTCTGCCTCCTATCTACAATAAATTTACGCCATTTTGCGCCTCATGCAAATAAACGTCGCCCAATACGCACGAGGCACGCTATAAACAGGCCCGTGGATCGCCCCCGCAACGATTCGCCTCATCCCACTCGCATCCGCTACGGCGTGCTGGGTTTCATGCTGGTACTCACCGCCATCGCCTATCTCGACCGCGTTTGCATTTCCACCGCTGCGCCCGCCATGAAGACCGACCTGGGCCTCAACGACGCGCAGATGGGTCGCGTCTTCAGCGCCTTCACGTTCGCCTATGCGCTGATGGAGATACCGAGCGGATGGCTGGCGGATCGATTCGGCCCGCGGCTGATGCTGACGCGCATCGTAGTTTGGTGGTCTGTAATGACCGCCGTGACAGGTTTGGCGACGGGATTCGTCTCCCTGTTCCTGATTCGTATGCTGTTTGGCGTCGGTGAAGCGGGCTGTTTTCCCTCCATGGCCCGGGCGTTCGCGCGCTGGCTTCCCGCCCGCGAACATGGACGTGCGTTCGGCTTGGCGGTAATGACCGGCGCGCTCGGCGGCGCAATCACTCAGCCGCTGGTCGTTTGGATGCTGAATCGAATGCACTGGCGGCACACCTTCCCCATCTTCGGCTGTGTGGGTATGGTCTGGGCGCTCGCGTGGTACTGGTGGTTCCGTGACGATCCGCACCGCCACGCCGCGGTGAACGAAGCGGAACTGCGGGCGATCGGCTGTCAGCCGCCGACGCCTCACGAGCGCGTGCCGTGGCGGAGTCTGTTGGCCAACCCCAGCGTCTGGGCCGTGTGCTTTATGTATTTCGGCGTGATCTATGGCTGGTACTTTTTCCTCACATGGTTGCCAACGTACCTGATGCGCGCGCGCGGATTTGATCTACAACACGCGGGCTGGCTATCATCACTCCCGCTGATTGGCATCGCCACCGGCGTCCTCTGCGGCGGTCTCGTCAGCGACGTGCTCGTCCGCCGTCTCGGTCTGAAGATCGGCCGACGCCTACCGGGCATCGTCGGCCTGCCCCTGGCCGCAATCACGATGTTCGCCGCCGTGTACACGTCCAACCCCATCGCCGCCGCATGGCTGCTCGCGCTGGCTGCACTGCTCGCGGCCTTGGCCGTCGCTCCGGGCTGGGCCGTCTGCCTTGAAATCGGCGGCATCCACTCCGGCGTGGTCAGCGGCATGATGAACATGCTCGGGAATCTCGGCGGTGCGATCAGTCCGCTGGTGATCGGCGAATGGCTCCAACGCCACGGCGCGTGGAACCTGTCATTAATGACCGTCGCCGCCTGTTACGTCCTGGCCGCCCTCTGCTGGCTGGCCGTCGACCCCACGAAACGGCTTCCGTTGTCCCTGTAGTCGCGGGTTTTTGCCCGCGGTTAGACGACCAACCATCACATCAACACTGCCGACCCACTGGTAACCTCGCTGATGACCAAGCAGCACAGCTATAACCTGTAACTTATTACAGCGATCCGCCGCGGCGCATGTGGCTATCTCCACCCTGCCGCCAAAGTAGTTTATTTTGCCACGGATTTTTGGGTCTAAGTAATAATTTTAGATAGGAACTTTTCCGATATCACAAACTACCACGCATCCTATGCATCCCTTGTAAAACAAGGCTTGCAGGCGAACTATGTGATCTGTTACACTTCCTCAGCCTGGAGCAGCAGCGTGCCTACCGTGATGTGGCCGCCGTAGGGAGTCGCAATTAACAAAGGGAAGACGATGGCAAGTACACTTATGAGGACAAGGACAACTTCCACACACATTCAGGTTTCCTTTCTCAGATTCTTCATCGCTTTGACATTGGCCGCCTGCGTTTTCGCAGCGATCCCGGCGAAAGCCACCATAACATTCGGCGGCTCGAATGCAGTCCAGATGCTGAGTGCGATTGCGACATTTTCCAACAGTGGAAGCCTGTTGACAATAACCCTCGTGAACACGTACACGGGAGACACGCCCGATCAGGCCCATGTATTAACCGGCCTTTTCTTTTCCGGCGCTGACGGTTTGACGCCAGTCTCTGCCACGGCTGGCGCGGGAAGCGTCGAATGGATCGGAACAACGTCTTCCCTGGCCCCGGGTCCAAGCGTTCTTGGAGAGGAATGGAAGTATGCGAGCGGTCCTCATAACCCAAGTGGGGCGACCGCGGGCATCGCTAGCTCGGGCTACAATAATAATTTTGATGTCGGGAATTTCGCCAGCCCCGGTGACATGCTGGATGGCTCGGCTTATGGGATACTGTCGACGGGCTATGCCGGTTCGGATCTGGGCGGGTTGGGCAGTAAGACATACATACAGCCTTCCATGGTCTTTGTCCTCAGCGGCTGGAGCGGCAGCCTGGGCGCCATCACCAACGTGAACTTCCAGTACGGCACGGCACTAAGTGAGCCAAACCTGCCGGGAACTCTCGTTCCCGAACCCAGCAGCATGGCGTTGGTGGGTGCGGGCTTGGTCGGCTTGCTCGTCATCCGTCGGCGCAAAAAATAATCAGTTTACTTTCACAACGAGTGCCACTCGATCTACGGGTCGGGTGGCTCTTTTGTTTATGGGCAGATCGCCGACCTCACGAAACGGCTACGGTTGGCCGTGTAACCGCTCATCGGACACGATAACCGGGAGCGCTCTACAACACGCTCACCTGGGGCCATATTTCGGGGCGTTTTGGCGCGGAGGATGCTGGTTATGCTCCTATGGACTGCTCGGCTGTAGCTTTATTCTTGACGGTTGTGTCTGAGACACTCCGCCATGCCATTTCTCTCGTTGGCCTAAGTGCCTTCAGCCCATCGGCTTCCCCATGGAAAAAGTGTGTGACACCGCCACAAAGGCGAGATCGGTCAAATGGTTCCGCGTTGGTCGAGATGGCGCTCAGCCTGCCTCTTTGCGTTGTTTTGATCGGCGGGGCCCTCACTTTTGGGAGTGCATTCAGCAAAGTTGACGTCATCGAAAACGCCGCGCGACAAGGGGCGCGATATGGCGCAACTCAGCCAACCGATGTCAGTGGAATAAAGGCCCGTGTCCTGGAAGAAGCTGTTGGTTCGGGTGTAACGATCGATTCGAACAAGATCACCGTCACCACGTCTTTGGGGACCACCTCGGGTGCTCCGATCACGGTTAGGATAGCGTTCAGCTTTTCACCGATCTTGCTCCCTCTGTTGCAGGCAAACGGCATTGTCGGCACAAACGTAGTCACGTTTACTCGCGACTGCACGATGGTCATCTTTTAACCTGGGCTGATCCCGCGAAGGAGCTTGTGAGAAACATAACTGAGACGCGCCACAAAAGGAGACCCGACGGTCAGCGATCCCAACGCGGGGCGGTGCTCGTGGAGTTCGGCCTGGTCGCGTCGATTGTGATCCTCCTGACGCTCAGTGTATTTCAAATCGGGTTCATCTATTTCGCAATCAATGACCTGAACAATGCCGCCCGCGATGGCGCTCGATACGGTTCGATACACCCCAGCGATGACAGCCTGATTAAGACCAACGTCGTGAAACACCTCTCCTTCGCGAACAATTCGCAGGTTCATATCGATATAACGCGTCCCGACGGCAACACCAATGCGGACAGCCGAATCACGGTGACACTCCAGTACACGATACCGTCGTTTATGCCATTGTTCGGGTCACATTCCATTACCAACAGTTCCACCATGCGGATTGAGAGGCAGTCATGAGCCTGCTCCGGAGGCTCACACTGTCGCCCGTCTTCATGAGTTTGCACCCTTTCAGAAGGGACGGGTGTGTGGTGAACCCTCGCCACAGCCGGGCCGCAGATCGCTCGGGCCAGGTGCTGGTGCTGGTCGTTATCGCGTTGGTGGCTCTTATTGGATTCGCGGCCCTGGCGATCGACGTCGGGCATGCCTATACGCAACGCCGGCAACTACAAAATGCCGCGGATGCGGCGGCCCTGGCAGGCGCCCGACTCGTGTGCGCCAGCGGATCCGACTCTGCGATCTGGTCGGAGGTCCAAAACTATGTGAACTCCAATTCAAATCACTTGAGCGCCATTACGGTGACCGCCTACTATACAACCGCCAGCGGCGCGCATACCGGTGGCACGCTTCCGAACGGATCCGTTCCTTCGGACGCAACGGGGGTGGAGGTAAGCACCAGAAGCACGACTCCGGCATACTTCGGGAGGGTTGTTGGCTTTGCAGCGTTCCAGCCGGCCGCTGTTGGCGCCGCCAAATGCTCCAAAGGGATCCCGGCGATCTTTGCTAACAAGTGCGGCCAGCCCAGCAACAGCAAGGTCATCGACTGGAGTGGCGGCACCTATCTGGTTATAGGGGACATCCGTTCGAACAGCGATCTCAACATGTCCGGCTCAAATAACACCATCTCAAACTCGACAATTTCGACGGGAAGCGGAGGGGTGAGTCCAGCCGGGCTGGCGGGGAAAGCAACAACCCCTTCCAGTTCGTTCACCACGGATACTTCTTGCCAGCCGTATCCGGTGACGTTCAACATCGCCGACTACGCGCCCGGAGGCTCACAAGCCGTGGCGGCCGGAGCCACTTATTATCATAGCATTGTCGGCAACAGCAGCCTGTCAACGTACGTGCACAGCGGCGTAATGGATCCCGGCATCTATTATGTGGCCGGGAATGTGAATTTCGCCACCCCCTCCGTCACCGCGAATGTGACGATTGTGGCAACGGGCTCCATTATCATCAGCAGCGGCAGTTCCACTTGGACACCGTACGCTCAGGGGCTGCTTTACTACTCTGCCATTTCCGACGCGTCGGCCCCCGGCCATATAGCGCTGAACGTTTCCGGCAGCGGTTCTTCGTGGACTGGCATCATCTACGCCCCGAACTCCGGAATTAACATGTCGGGCTCGTCGAACGCTTCGCTCCAAGGTAACTTGCTCGGCTACACCGTGAAGCTTTCGGGCTCGTCCCTTTTGATCAATTCGGGGTCAGCCGGCCCGTCGGGCGTGTACCTGTACGAATAGACCAGCCGAAGTCCCCGCTTGGCCGGGTCTGGGTATGACCGTCACTTGAATTCGCCAACGGCTGGCCACTCCGCTGATGATCGTGGCCGTAGTTCGATCCCTCACGTACCCAAGGTCTTCGACCATCAACTGGCTCTGGGCGACGAACGCTTCCCGCTGTACGATCCGTGGGGAGGCGTATTTCTGGCAAGAATTCTGTTCTAGGGGGTAGGAAGAAGTCCCATGTCCCCCTTCCTCTATATCCTACGCGTCCCTTTGAAAATATGGCTTGCAAGTCCATCAGACGAGTGGTAACCTTCACACGATCTGGGGAGAGTGCTTCATACCCTGAAGTACGCGAGTTCTAGATGGTGGCGTAGGTCGCAGTTAACGCGGTGTGGTTATAGAAAGGTAACTCGCACATGGGTATTGAGCACTTTTTTTGTCGGGGCGGTTTTGCAGCACTTGTTGTCTTGTTGTGCGCCTCGATTTTTCTACCGGGTAAATGTGATGCCGGGTTCTCTCTCGGCGATGCCTCTCACTATGCAGTGCTCTACGAGGGAGCTGGCGCCCATAATTTGCAGATCAATAGCAGTCCGGTCAACGGCAGCACGATCTTCGGCGATATCGGTCTTGGGAGCTTATCTAACGGTTTTCCGACGGCACAATTCAACAATCCGGCGGTAATTAATGGCAACATTAATTTCTCATCGAACATCAGTATTAGCGCTAACGCTGTTATTAATGGCACGACCAACGCGCATGTTTCCCAGGTGAACACGGACCTCATCAACCTCAATGCCCTCTCCGCCACACTGGGCGCCGAGGCCGGAACAGCCCTGAACATCAGCATTGCGAACAATGCCACCCAGACTGTCAACGCCGCCAGCGGCACTCTCGATGGAAGCGGCAACGACGTGTTCACCGTTGGCTCGATGAGTTTCGTTAACGGAGCCACGCTCATCGTCAATGGTAGTGCGAGCCAGTTCGTGGTTCTTAACTTCAACTTCAATTCCCATTTTTCCGGGGCCATCAAACTCACCGGTGGAATCACTCCCGACCAGGTCTTGTTCAACCTGATCGGCGGGGCGAACCTTACGGGCGGCGACACCCTGCAATTTGCCGCGAACGGCGTGAGTCAATCCGGCACATTTCTGGATCCGAATGGCACGATCACAATGAACAGTGTAAATCTGACGGGTCACGTCTTCGGTGGAGACTCCAGTGACATGCAGATCGTCTCCGGCGGAACAGTCACCGTCCCCGAGCCGTCATCCTACGCGTTGGTGGGCGTGGGCTTGGTAGGATTACTCGCTGTACGTCGCAAGAAGTAATCAGTTTGATTTCACAAAGAGAGCCGCTCGACCGGCTGGTCGGGCGGCCTTGTTGTTTACGGCTTGGCCGTCAGTCTGGAGGGACGCGCTCCGTCGCGTCCGTGGCCTTCAACGATTCCGGGTGGCCAGGATGGAGCGTGGCCATCCAAATCGAGACACTACCTTTTGGACAGTTTGCTGGACACAGCAAGTCCATAACCTGTAACGTATTGCGACAAAATAGCCTCTCATTTCCATCGCGTTGTGACACGGGTTTTTGGCAAGATTTTTTTCCTAGTACGGGGTAGGGACATTCCCTAAGTACCGACCCGTAATTATGCCCCCAAATCCTTTCAAAATAAAGCTTGCAACCAAATGAGGCGGTCTGGTAACCTTCGCCTGTTTGGAGAAGCGATTTTCTCACCACGACGTGAGTAGTTAGGGAATTTTAACGTAGGGTGCTGTTAAATGGGTCTGATTGTGGAAGGCATGCGAGTTATGAATATTAAGCACTTCAGTTTTTTCCGCCGTGGACTTGTAGTTTCGGCTTCCGTGGTCTGCGTTTTCGTTTTTCTGCCGATCCGGGCGAACGCTGGATTCAGCCTCGGCGATGCAAGCAATTACGCCGTGTTGTTCGAGGGTGCCGGTAATCATAATTTTACTGTTAATTCCAGCGCAAACCTGGATCCTGTGATTCAGGGCAACGTTGGCATTGGCAACTTGAGCAATGGTACTGCGACGGTGCATTTGAACAATGCAGTGACGGTTGCCGGCAATCTGAATTTTGCAGGGGCGATCAGCTTGGCGAACAGTGGCACGGGACACAATACTGGTTCGACCAACGCCAACGTTTCCCAAGTGAACACGGATCTCATCAACCTCAACGCTCTCTCCGCCACCCTGGGCGCCGAGGCCGGAACAGCTCTGGCGATCAGCATTGGGAACAATGCCACCCAGACTGTCAACGCCTCAAGTGGCACTCTCGATGGAAGCGGCAATGATGTCTTCACCATTAGCTCGATGAGTTTCGTTGCGGGCTCCACGCTTCAGATCAGCGGTAGTGCGAGTGATTTCGTGGTCCTGAACTATGGCGCTGGCGTAAACACCCACTTTAGCGGCGCGATCACGCTTTCCGGTGGGATCACACCCGACCACGTATTGATCAACATATTCAACGGTGCAAACCTCATGGCCGGCGACACCTTGCTGACAGCCGCGAACAATGCGGATCAATTTGTTACCTATTTGGATCCGAATGGCACCATCACTATCAACAGTGTGACGATTCACGGCCATCTGTTTGGTGGCGACAGCTCCGACATGCAGATCACTTCCAATGGGGGCGTCGTGGTTCCCGAGCCGTCATCGTACGCGCTGGTGGGCGTGGGCTTGCTGGGATTGCTGGGCCTCCGTCGTCGCAAGAAGTAACTTTTACGATTTTGGAGAAGCGAGCGGCACACCAAGACGTGCGCATGTTGGTCGGGAATGTCGGTTAACGTGGGAAAGGGCTGGTATATGCGAGTTTCGTCAGTTCGCGGACTTCTTGTTAGCGCAGCACTTGTGCTGCCGATGGTTCTTGTTGCTTCCAGTGCCTCCGCTCAAATCGATCTCGGCGCTGCCGGTAACTATGCGGTCTTTGGGCTTGGCTCAACGATGTCCGTCGGTGCCGCAGACTCTTCGACCCTCAACACAGCCGAAGTCTACGGTGATGTGGCCGTGGGCGCGGATACGACAAATCTCACCGCCAGCGGCAACGGCACCTTTCAAAAAGGATTCATCCAGGGCAACCTGTATGTGGACGGCCCGGTCACGCCCGCATCCTATGACATCGTCAACAAGAACTTCACGGTTTCCGGCACCGTATTTGGAAGTACGCCAGCCAACCCGGGCAACAACCCGGATAGCGTTGGGACGGGCACTTTTAATCTTTCGCCCGCCGTGCAGAATGCCGTCGACCGATCCGCGTTTTACGCCGGCTTGACCGGCACGTCGCTGGGCGCCATCAACCTGAATTCGGCCAACATGACGTTGACAGCGGGAGTTTATTCCGCCACGAGCTTCCTTGAAAACAGCGGCGCGATCCTGACGATCACCGGCGCGGCGAACTCCACTCTCGTCCTAAACGTCAGCGGCGACTTCAGCTTCACCAAGAGCTTTATCGTACTCCAGGGCGGCATTACGTCGGCCAACGTGCTTTTCAACATTACCGGCGGCGGTACGACTGTGACCGTCAGTGGTGACAATTCGCTCTTCTTTGGGACGGTTCTCGCGGTGAGCCGCAATATCACAATCGACGGACTGGGAACCGGTTCGGCGCAAGGCGTTAGCGTGGGGCCTGACGGTATCCCCGGAACCGCCGATGATAACACCGGTTATGAAGGGCGGGTCATTGGCGCCCTTTCCACCAGCGCCACTACCCTCGATCTGATCCTTCACTCGGGTGCCGAAGTCAACGTTCCGGAGCCGACGTCGTACGCTCTGGTGGGCGTGGGCTTGCTGGGACTGCTGGCTATCCGTCGCCGCAAGTAGTAATCAGACAGATTTCACAGCGAGAGCCGCCCGATCCACTGGTCGGGCGGCTTTTTTGTTGCCCAAATGATTTCTCCGGGTGTAGCCGCGCTCAGAAAGCCTTCGGAGCGTGGGCCGTTCCGGGTGTAGCCGCGCCTCTGTGAGGCGCGCGTCGTTAATTCTCCCGAGAAATCCTACATTTCCCCGAAAGGGAGCTTTTGGGGTGCTCTCGGAGAGACCGATTGACATCTCTTCATGTCTAGAAATTTATCTGGTGTCACCCCAGGCAATCGCCCTGTAGGTTATTAAACATAAGGCTTGCAAGGGCATACGCTAATTTGGTAATCTCTGCTCCACAATTTGGAGAAGCAGTTTAGCTCACCAAGACGTGAGCAGATCGGGCGACTCGCACACCTCGGGATCAAAGGGAGCCTGGGTCAATAACGTAGTTCATGATTAATTCTCGACAACGCCACGCGTCTATCATCGCGCCGCGCGCTACCGTCGCGTTCGTGACGCTTTTCCTTTTCGCCGTGATGTTCACCGCGATATCGGGTTTCTCCGCGACGATCTTCTGGACCGGCGTCGGCGTCAACCAGGTCAGTGGCTCCAGCAATAACCTGGCGGTGGGCAGCAATTGGACGGGTGGGGCTGTGCCCGGCACAACCGACGATATGGCGATCATATTGACCAACAAAACCGGGCCGGCCTCGTTAACGAACGCTGTCGGCAACGCACTTTCCGTCCAGAACCTGACCATCACCAACACGGACAGTCGCTCCATTGCCACTCCGAACGATTCGATCACCTTCAACGGCCCGGTGACATTGTCGAGCAACTTTCTGCTGGCAGCCACCGTCGACGTGAGTACGTACACCCTGACCGCGACGTTCAGCAACTCCTTCTCCGCGCTGAACGCGACCTTGGACGGCATGCTATCCTTCAGCAAGGCTGGCACGCTCACGCTTAACTTCGCGGGTACGACATCCATCAAGTCCAATCTGACTTTTGACGCGACGACCGAGGCCCCCGTCGCCGCCAACAAAGAGACCACTGTGTTGAACATTCTTGGCGTGACCACGATCGGGTCAAATTTTACCTTCCTGGGAGGCGTCGGCCAGAACACGATTAACGTGAATGCCCTGACCACGGTTTCCAACAATTTCCAGATCACCGGCAACTCTGGCAATGCCGCTGCCATCAACCAGGTGATCGTGAACAGCAATCTGACGGTGCTGGGCACGTTAAGTTTGTCCGGTGGTTCGGCAGTCGCATCGGGTCCACAAAACACACTGGCACTCAACGCACCCACCGTAACCGTATCGAACCTGATCGTTTCCGGCTCGGGCGCCACGCCCTACCTGGTCGTGGCCGGTGGCAGCACCGCAACTGTGGTCACTGTTCGCAACAATTTCATCACCGATTCTCTTGACCTCAACAATGGCGAAATCCGGATCGGCGGAGCCTTCAGCAACATCACACTGAGCGCCAACAAAGCGGGGTTTCAGGCCGATACGGGCACGTTCACGTTCAATGGCGGTGGCTCGATTATTCAAACCGCCGAAGTCGCCAGCGTGGCCGGCTTCGGCGCGAATAACTATGTCTTCGGCACGTTTCAAGTTGGCGACAGCCTCGGCGAGACTGGCTTCGTACGGCTTGTAGACAGCGTGGTCAACAATGCGGGCGGCACCGAGCAACTCGTGGCGACCAACCTGAGCGTGTTTGGCGGCGGTACGCTGGACCTCAATGGCTTGTCCGCCTCTTTCCGCAATGGCACCAACGCCGGCACGATTCTCGGGCTGACGACCGTGGGCACTGGCCTGGCTATCTCCAATCACCTCGACAACACCGGTACCATCATCCTCGGCGGTGGTTCAATCGGCGGTAACGGTGTTATCACCAATGCGGGTAGCTTCCTGGCGGTCACGGGCGGCGGCGTGGTGACAAATCTGCTGGTCAATACCGCCAGTGGCATACTCGATACGACCAACGGCACCTTGGTGCTGGTGAAAAACCCTGTGCTGCTGGGCACGATGAACGTCCGCAACGGGGGCACCAACAAGTTCGGGCTTGCGGGCGATCTGGTTGTCACAAACAGCGGTACGATCAATCTCTTTGGTGGCGCCCTCGTTCAAGCGTCGCTCACCAACGCCGGCCTGATCGTTTCGGTTTCGGGAGGGTTGATCTCCAATAGCGTCATCAACGGCGCAAGCGGCTTCATCCTCGCAACCAACGGGACCCTTACCGTGACCTCCAACATCTTCAACTTTGGCGTCATCACCAACTCCGCCACGCTGACGGCGAGCGCCGGCTCCGTCTCCAACGCCGCCACCATCGTGATGAGCGGCGGCAATCTGTTCGCGGGCGCGATTACCAACGCCGGCAGCATCTCAGGCTTTGGTACTCTCAGCGGCACCACCGTCAGCAGCGGCCTGCTCACTGCCACCAACGGAGAACTGCGCCTGCTGGGCGCGGTCAGCGGCGCGGGTGCATATCGGGCTGTAGCGGGCGTCGGGCCGGCCACGTTGACGTTCGCCGGCGGCGGCTCGATCAGCTCGTTGTTCAACACGAATGCGACGATCCGCTTGGAGAACGTGCTGACCAATACGAGCGTGTTCGTCAATCAGGGCACTCTCACATTGGCCGGCGGCACGTACCAGAGCGCTGCGAACTTCACCAACGCGGTCGGTGAGGTGATCACCAACGTTGGCAACGGCACGCTCAATGCAGCGCTCGTCTACAACCTCGGCAGCATCCAGGCGGTCGCCGGCACACTGACGATCAGCAACCTCTTCGCGCAGGGCGGCACGGTCTTCATTGGCCCCGGCGGCACGCTCACGACTACGGGCCTCGGGGCGTTGACAAATTTCGGCACGATCAGCCTGGCAGGCGCCGCGGGCAACAACGCCATCCTCAACCTCGGCACCGCCGCCATCACCAACCTCGCGGGCGGCACCATCACCGGCGGCGGCATCGTCCAGGACGCGTCGCAAATCGTCAACCTCGGCAACATCTTCGCCACCAGCAGCGCCGTGGAATTGCAGTTCACCAATGCGAACACCTTCGGCAATGCGGGCACCATCGGCGCCGGCAGCGGAGCGACGCTGACGTTTGGCGGTGGCAGCTTGAGCCTCGGAAACGCCATCGTCACCAACTTCGGCACGATCTCCATGACCGGCGGCACATTGCGCAGCGGCACCATCACCAACCTGTCCAACGGCAATCTCACCGGCTTCGGCACAATCTCGAACCTCGTAGTCAACCTCGGCACGATAACCGCCGTCAATGGGACGTTGGTTCTGGCCACCGGCCCGGTCCAAAACGCGATCGTCAATGTCGCCGGCAGCGGCATCCTGAGCGTCACGCCGGCATGGACGAACAACGGCACCATCAGCATCGCCGCCGGCGGGGCAACCACCGGCGGAAACCTGACAAACCTGGCCAGCGGTACCGTGACCAACTTCGGCACGGTCAACACGCTGTTGGTGAACCAGGGCCGCGTCGTGCTCGGCGGCACGATTAGCAACAATTACCAGCAAACCAGCGGCACCAACACGATCAGCGGCAAGGGCACGATCACCGGCATCGCAACGGTCACCGGTGGGCTCTTCGATCTCAATGGCGGCACGTACTCCAACGGGCTGATGATTCTCGGCGGCACCGGCGTGCTCACCGATGCCGTTGCGGGCGCTACGTTCAACGGCGGCCTGAGCAATGCGGACGTCGTGGGCATCACCGCCGATACGTTCTTCAACGGCCCGGTCACGAACACCGGGGCGTTCTTCTTCCAGGGCGCGATCAGCAACAGCTTCGTCAACGCCGTCGCGGGGACCGTGACGCTGAACAACACGGTGACGATTACGGGCAACACGCTCGTCAACGGCGGCACCTTTAACCTCAACGGCAAGACCCTGACCAACGGCTCGCTGGTGGTCAGCGGCACCGGCGTGTTCACGAACAACGGCGCGGGAGGGACGGTCAATGGAAGCGTTAGCAACGCCGCCACCATCGCAGTCACGGCCGATACTTTCTTCAACGGCGCGCTCACGAACACGGGGGTGATGTTCTACCAGGGCGCCATCAGCAATACGCTGGTCAACAGTGGCAGTTTCAACCTGAACAACAACGCGACGCTCACCGCCGCTCCGGTCAACAGCGGCACGATCAACGTCGCTTCCAGCAAGCTGACAGTAATTCCCGATTGGGCCAACGGCGGCTCGCTCCAGATCAACGGCGGAACTCTGACGGGTGGCGCCGTCACGAACCTTTCCGGCAAAGGCTTCAGCGGGTTCGGCACCGTTTCCAATCTCATCGTGAACAACGGCACGATGACCGCCACTGGCGGCACATTGACGCTCGTCCTCGCTCCCGTCAACAACGGTACGGCCATCGTCGCCAACGCCAGCGCTTTGAATGTTCTTCCCGCCTGGACCAACGGCGGTGTCCTCAGCAACGCGGCGACCGGCGCGATCAGTGGCGGCACACTCACGAACACCGGCACGATCAACGGTTCGGGCTTCATCAATTCGCTGGTCGTCAATCGCGGTCGCATGGTTTTCGGCGGCACGATCAGCAACAATTTCATCCAGACATCCGGCACGAACACGGTAAGCGGCAGCGCGACCATCGCACAGACGGCCAGCGTTAACGGCGGGTTGTTTGACCTCAACGGCGGCACCTACTCCAACGGCTTGATGGTGCTCAGCGGCACCGGCGTGCTGACCAACGCCATTACCGGCGCGACCTTCAACGGCGGCTTGAGTAACGCCGCGACGGTAGGCGTCACCGCCAACACCTTCTTCAACGGTCCGGTCACCAACACCGGCACGTTCGCGTTCCTGGGCGCAGTCAGTAACACGTTGGTCAACTCCGGTGACGTCATCCTCAATGGTAGCGGCACGATCAGCGGCGTGCTCGCTAACAAAGGCAGCGTCAACGTCAATAGCGGCGTGCTCGCGCTCCTCGTCGCCCCGACGCAGAATGGCTCGATCACGGTAGTCAACGGCGCGACGCTCAACGCGGCGCAGGCGTGGGTCAACAACGGCACGGTTACTCTTCTCGGGGGCGTTCTCACCAACGCAACGGTCACGAACGCAGTGTTTATCAGCGGCTTCGGCGGCATCGGCGGCGGCGGCGTGGTCAATCTCAACAACAGCTTCCTGT
>DATLVI010000010.1 GCA_035577545.1 Verrucomicrobiia bacterium | reverse complement strand
GTGCGATTTCGGCAGACCGTTTCGCGACCGCATCTTCGTGGTAAAACTCCGCAACACCCGCCGCCGCATCGGCTTCACCGTCATCGATTCCGAGAAGGTCACCACCCTCCTGAAATCAAAGGGCCTGTTGCAAGAGCCCCCATCGGCCTGACCCACAATTACTCTCTGTTCCCTCAGTTCTCTCCTGTTCACTCCCCCCGTCGCCGTCTTCCTCCGCACTTTATAGATAGTGCTATCCATAACTCGCCCGTCAGCCACGGAAGCCCCTATTTACTGGACATCCAGACCATGTTCTGGTCTGCTCTAACGGTCGTAGCGGATCGAGGTTGGCGTCCAGTTCACGTTCCCCCTCCCCGTGTCTCTTCAGAATTGCAGGTCATGGTGACATTGAAGCGTTTACAATACAGGTCGCAACGCAAACTAGGATGCGTCCTGTTCCTCGTGACGTTCCTTACTAATATCGCCGGGGCGGCGTTGACCACCAATAACTGGACGCTCGCCGGCAGCGGTAAATGGGAAACGCCAGTGAATTGGTCATCGGGCAGCGCTCCGTCTCTGTCGGATGCGGCTGACTTCATCACCAACACCACCACCAAGACCGTGATGATCGACGCCACGACAACCAACACGCCCAGCGCCATGATTATCAGCAACCTGACCATTACTGGAACCGCCAACTCGACCAACACGCTGTTCCTCAACAACGCCGGTACCCTGACACCGTTGCGGATTCTCGGCACCAATTCTGTACTGGCGCTCAGCAACCACGGCGCTCTGGTGGTCAACAACTCGGCCATCGCGGCGACGAATACGATGGTCCAGCCGGTGCAGATAATCGTCGGTAGCAACGGGGCCAACGCCTCGCTGACGATCTCCAACGGCGGCTCGGTCTTCAACGACACCGGCTATGTGGGCTTCCTCAGTCCCGGCAACACGGCGCTGATCACTGACCTCGGTTCGGTCTGGAACTGCACCAACCTATACATCAGTTTTATTGCTGGCGGAGGCAATCAGATGATCATCTCCAACGGTGGCGCCGTGTACAGTATTAGCGGCATCCTGGGGAGCAGTCCCACGAACTCGGTGCTGATCACGGGCCTCGGCTCGGTCTGGAATAGTTTTATCCATTACGTCGGTGACGGTGGCTATTCGAATAAGCTGACAATCGCCAACGGCGGAGCGGCGCACGACGTGGACAGCTATGTCGGCTTCACCAGTTCCAGTAACACGCTGCTGGTCACCGGCTTGGGCTCGTTCTGGAATAGCACTGCCCAATTGAACGTCGGGTATTTTAGCGGCGGAGCCAACCAGATGATCGTCTCCAACGGTGCCGCGGTGCACAGTGGAAGCGGCTTTATCGGCAGTACTTCCAGTTCCAGCAACACGGTCCTGGTTACCGGCCCCGGCTCGACTTGGAATTGCGGTACCCTGTACGTCGGCCAGAATACCTCGTCCAATACCTTGACCGTCTCCAACGTTGGCGCGGTGATCGCGACCCAGGTCGTCATCGGCGCCTCCCTTGGCAACAACACCAGTAACAATAACAACATCGTTCGAGTGACCGGCGGCAGCTTGGTTACCATCAACACCGGAAATGGCCAGTTGATCGTCAGCCAGGCCGGGGGCAAAGGCAGCCTGATTCTTAGCAACGGCTCGGTGACGGTCGAACAGCTAATCGTGACCAACGGCGCGAACAGCGTGTTCACGTTCGCCGCCGGCACACTCTCCAGTGGTAACACCTACGTGACCAACAACCAGCTCTTCGTCGTCGGCGATGGCACCGACGCGGCGACCTTCCAAATCAACGGCGGTGTCCACAATTTCGCCAACAACCTGGAGATTCGTTCCAACGCGGTCCTCATCGGCTGCGGCACCATCAACGGGAACGTCACCATCGATCCCGGCGGCACCCTGCTGGCCAGTTGCGGGACGCTGACCGTCACCGGCATCATCACCAACAACGGCGTGCTGCAGGCCAGTGCTGGCCGTGTGGTGGAAGTCTACGGCCCGGTCGTCAACAACGGCACCATCGATCTGGCCGGCGGCTCGACAATGTTCCATTCCTCGTTCACCGATAACGGCATCGTCCTCGCCACACTGGAAGTGGTCGGCATCGCGAATGAGACCAATAACATCCGCGTCACGTGGACATCGCCTCTCGGCCAGACAAACGAGCTTCAAGCGACGACTGCCGGACCGAGCGCCAACTACAATTCCAATAACTTCGTCGCCATCTTCACGGTGACCAACGCCGTCAACCCCACGACCAACTTCCTCGACGTCGGCGCCGGCACAAACTTCACCTCCCGCTACTACCGCCTCCGTCTCGTACCGTAGCAGATAGGATGAGTAAAGGGGTCAAGGCTTGATTCCTGACACTCCATCACGTTCTTGACAGATTTATCTTCGCACCAGATCGCCCTGCGGTGAATCCTCCCGTTCAGGCTTCTGGTCCGCCATACGTGGTGAATAGGAATTTCTCCTACGAATGATTTAGTCGTTGCGCCAATAGACGGCCCTTTGCTTTGGTAGTAAAAAGTCAACCAAAAGCGAGGCGACTCAATGGAAACTCCCACCGAAGAACAGATCCGACGACGGGCTTATGAAATTTACATGAAGCACGGAGTACCCGGACGAGACACGGAAAACTGGTTGCAGGCTGAGCGGGAGCTCAAACAAATGCCGGAACCTGAAACTCAAGCGACCGTCTGGGTCCGGAAATCGAATCGACGAGGCCGGGATGTGAAAAGAGTCACCATCCACGGTCCGGAAAAGAATCCGGAATTTAAGAAAGAGGAATTGGTCAACGCTGGGCAACAGTATGAGCATTAAAACCATTCCCCGTTCCGAGTTCGATCAGTTGCTCCCTCTTTTTCCGGCCTTGGAAACCTTGATGGTGGAACAAGTTGAGTGGTTCTCCAATAGATCGGGAAACTTGCTCTGTGCCATTGCCAAAGGCGAAGGCGTGGCGGGTTGGAACTACGTCATCTTGAAGCGGGATAAGAAAGGCGATTTGCGTGCTCGCAAGGTGATGAGCAACTTTTTCAACTTGAGCGCTGCCAGGGTCGATCTATTCCTTTCGATGGCGGAGATCGAAAGGACCGATTGCGCCAATCGCGGAAGAGCGTCTTCTTGGTTGCCACCTCTCCTGGCGGGCCTGGTCAATTAATCCTAGATGCGGTCAGACCTGTATTCTTGACGGGTTTATCTTCGCTCCACAAACATCAAATATCCCCCCGTCCTCCCCCGGCAATTCACACATCGTCGCCGCCTCTTCTTTCTGCTTCCCCTTCGTGTGCTTCAGCGTGTCGCGCCATAGCTTCAGCGACGGCGGATGACTTCGTGGTGAATAGGTGTTTATCCTAATCCAATTCCAGCGTTGCTCCGATTGCGCGTTCCAGCGACTTGAAGGTATATTCTTAATAGAGACAATGCGTGGTTCGCTGCCGTAAGACCGAGCGTCCGAGGAAAACAGTGAGCCAGATTTTTGAGGAGACGACGAAGACAGGAAAATCTTGCTAAAGGAGTAAGAACTCGTGGCAAATCGTTCCGGCAAACCAAGCTTCCTTGGCCACTGGCACACAATTATGTGGGGGGCGATTGGGTGCCTTTTCTGCTGGGCAATCGTTCCTTCTGCTCCCGATCAACGGTCAGGGTCACTATCAACTCTCGCCTTTCTGTCAGTCCCCACGATTACAACGGAGTCCATTCGGAGCTATACCAGCGAACAGATCAAACCTCAGACGCTTACCTTGTGTGTGGCGCAGCCGATGCAGATACCGCCACCAGACAGCGGGTCCTGGAAGCGTTATGACCCCGATACACGCGTGGTTGCCGCCAATCGCTTCCCGGAGAACCCCGATACTAACGCTGACATCAACTCTGAACAGAAAAGCCAGCACTACTTGGGGACCAATTCTCCTACCGAGCCTGACGACCCGCATGTAAAGCTCGGTCTCGATCAGGAAGAGGCCGGCAAAAAGCCGCGTTTGGCGTTGCGGTTCATCATCCCATTTGGCAACTGACATTCAGCTCACAAAGCCGCCCTCCACAGCCGTCTCCGCGAGAAGCCACGACGTAGCTTTCGCTACAAAGCCGAGTCCTCGAGACGCCGCGATGTAGTTTTCGCGGCAAAAAGCAACGGCTGTCGCAGCGTTTGATGTTCATCCCCATGCGGCCTTGTTAGGAGCGCGCTTTGTCAGAACACGCTGCTCAGCCGTTGCGACACTAATCTACTCTCATGTCCTCACGACGCAATGTGCCAAGTAGCCGATTCGCGTTAAGGAAACTTCCCTAGGTCGTCATTCCTCACGGTGTGGCCGTCGCTTCGAGCTTCTTCTTCCAGTTGGCGACCTTGGTTGGGTGAGCCCGTGTTTCTACAAAGTACGGATAATATCTGGGTTAGTTGGATTGAGCGGCTGGGGCGACCAGCAGGAGTTTGGACGGGTCGTCGAGCGTGATCTGAATGCGTTCCTTCCAAGCGGCGCGGTAACCGCCGTATTTGGCAAGGTGTCCGGTGACCCGGACCGTGTGGTCGTTGAGCATCCGGTTGGGGTTCTGGCCCAGAACCGCTATAAGTTTCGAATAGGTAGCCGGCGGCACCCAGATGAGGAGCGCACGGTCATCAGGACCGGCAAACTCGATATCCATGGCATTGCCGGCGGCGGTGAACATGACATCGCGGACAGGTCCCTCCACGGTGACTTCGGTGCCGAGGTGCGAGAGAAGCACCGGGATATCCTCGGCGCGAAGAGCACTTGGGTCAGTATGAGTGGTTGAGGCAAGTCCCACCGCGACGACGGGCACGGGAGCAGTCGTAACGATGTTGGTTGGCGTTAGCGGCTGGATCTCGGGAGTCTCAGGAAGACGGGTACCAAGCACGGCGGCAAGTTCGTCCGGATGGAGCGAGCGCACGATTTCGGCGTACCAGCGGTTGCGAACCATGGCGAGTTGATCGCCGGAGTCGCTGAAAAAGGCGGGTGTAAAAGCGCTTCCGGCGCGATTGAGAACAGCAACAACGCGGGCGTCGGCCGTATCCGCCAAGACAACGGACCCACCCGTACCCGAGGTGTCAGGTTGAAAGGCAAGGAATCGGTTTCCCTTGGACGGGTAGGCCAGAGGTTTGAGCGAGGAGCGCACCGAGGAAAGCGGTTGACCCGTGACGGCGTCGTAGATGGTGAGCCAATCGTCCTGGGCAGCCACAAGGCGAGAGCCGTCGGCGGAAAAGCACAGCGCGGAAGGGCGCGTGCCGGCCAGGTCAAGAACCGTGTTCCCAGAGGCAACATCATAGACGAAAAGCCGACCTGTTCGGGAAACCGCAGCGACTCTTCGCCCGTCGCGGGAGCGCGCGGTGATATGACCGAGTTCGAGTGAACCGAGGGGCTTGCCGTCACGGGGATCGTAGCGCATGACGGTGTCAGCCGAACTCCAGTAAAGCAGCGCGCGGGCATCGGGGTCGAGTGAAGCAAGATGCGGAGACCAACCGGTGACCGTGGGAGCATCAATTTCAAAGGCGCTTTTGATGGGCCAGGCGGAGGCAGCGGTGTTGAGACTGCCGGGATGATAGATGAGCGCGCGGATTCGACCGTAGCGGGCGCTGACCGAGTCATCCGAGTCGGTTTCCTGGGCAATGACAGCCAGCGTGGCGGCGTCGGGCGTGGCGGCGATCGCCCAGGGCAGCCATTTGCCATCGGCCGGCCATTGCAGGCTGAATCGTGCCGATTGTTGGCGCGGATCGAACGGGAGGAAGAGCAGCTGCACCGCTGTTTCAGAGAATTGATAGTCGACACAAAGAAGTCCATTGCCACAAGCGGTGGCGCAGAAGTCACGGATGTTGCCGTTCAAGGGGGACCAGCTTTTTTGGAAGATGAGCACATCGTTGCGGTTGCGAAGCGCCAGGGTGTCATGGGCGAGGTCGGCGGCAAGAAACCCCGGCGGATCGGCCTCGGTGGGCAGCAGATTGTCGAAGCGGTCGCCGATGGTGAAATCATCGGGCGGGGAACCCATCCCTTTTACGACCAAGCCCGAAGTTCCCACCAGCCCGAGAATTGGGAAGTCAATGGTCGTGCCCCACTGTTTCGAGCTCCACGCCTGGATTTGAACGCCGAACTTGAGGTCATCATTGGCAATCGATTGCGAGGCGATCTCGACGGGGGTCTGCCCTGCATCGTACAAGAGAATCCGGCTGCGGGTATCTGATTCTCCACTGGTAGTGAACCATGCGGCAAAGTGAGTGGCGTCATAGAATTGGAAATCCGTCAGGCCCATCTGTTTTGCGTTGAAGGTTGCGGGGTCATGACGGCGATCCCAGACGAGCACGGGATCCTTCCAGGTTCCCCCGTGCAGCAGTATGATATTGCCATCAGGCGAAATACAGGCCTGATGCGGGACGGGTAGCTTTTGAGCTGTGGGGTTCTGGTTCCAATTAAAGGAGTCAAGCTCGGTGAGGGTGTGCAGGTCGTCGAGTAACACATCTCCGCCACGGAGCACCAGCAATAGGTTTTTGCCCTTGGTGGCAACGCATGAAACCGGATTCTGCAGGGGCTTGCTTGCCATGACGGTGAACGCCGGCAGGGACAGAAGGGAAACCGCCAGATCGGAAACGGCCACGACAGAGTTGGAATCCGGCCCCGGGAAAAGATAATGGACGCTTTGCTCAAGCCTCGCAGAGCCAAGGATGGCGCCGGTCCGCGCATCCAGTGCGCGGAGGCCGCCCGCAACGGACACGACCAGGCAGGAGCCGTTTTGAGTCCTGACCACGCAGGCCAGGGTCGCCGGCTCGTTCAGTGGGACCCGTGCGGAGAACACCCAGTGTTCGCGGGCGGCGGAAGCAATATTGTGAATGAGCAGACCATCCTCCCACTCGCCGCCAAGTTTGAAGGCTTCGGTCGCCTTGCCGAGCGCGGCAGGAAGCAACCGTTGCTGGAGCAGATAGCGGGCATCCGCCTGTGCGGCGGTTCGTTGGGCGCGGATCGTTTCGCGGTCGGCAATCTTCCTGGCCTCTTCCGCCCTCGCGGTCTCCAGTTCGGCCTTTTGACGCTGGCTTGCCTCACGCGCCTGGGCAGACAGGGCCTCCTGCTTTGCACGAGTTGCCCGCACCGACTGCCAGGTGCTTGCGATAATGCCCAGCACCAAGGCGACCGTTACGGCCGTCGTAGCGGCAAATACCAATTTGTTGCGGCGAAACGCCTTTTGAAACTTGTAAGCCGCGCTGGGCGGGCGGGCCACGACCGGCTCGTTGTCCAAATGCCGCTTCAGATCGGCGGCCAGCCCGTTGGCCGTCTCGTACCGGCGCGTGCGGTCCTTCTCCAAACACTTCATCACGATCCAGTCCAGATCGCCCCGGAGTTGGTGCACCAGCTTCGAGGTGTCGGTGGAACGGCGCCGGGCGGTGGTCGTCAGTTCCTCGCCCTGGAGCGTCGCGAAGCGGTTGCTGGGCCGCATCGGCTCCTGCTCGCGAATCGTCTTCCGCATCGCGTCAATGCCCCGCGACATCAATTCATTCGCGTCAAACGGGGTGCTGCCGGCCAACAATTCGTAGAGCAATACGCCGAGGCTGTAGATGTCGCTGCGCGTATCAATATCCAAGCCGCTCATCTCCGCCTGTTCCGGACTCATATACGCCGGCGTGCCGATGAACTGGTGTAGTTGCGTATAGACCGTCGCGTCCGTCAAACGGCCTTCCGTCGCCTTGGCGATGCCGAAGTCGATGACCTTCGGCACCGGCACGCCGTCGTGCAAGGTGACAAGGATGTTCGACGGCTTGATGTCGCGGTGGATGATGCCCTTTTGGTGGGCGTGCTGGATCGCCTGGCAGACCTTGATGAACAGGTCGAGCCGTTGATGCGTGGACAGATTGTTCTGGTCGCAATACTCGGTGATCGGCACGCCGCGCACCAGTTCCATGACGAAGAATGGCCGGCCGGTGTCAGTCGCGCCGGCATCGAGGACTTTGGCGATGTTCGGATGGTCCATCATCGCCAGCGCCTGCCGTTCCGCCTCGAAGCGGGCGATGACCTGTTTGGTGTCCATTCCGAGCTTGATGACCTTGAGCGCCACTCGGCGGCGGACCGGCTCGGTTTGTTCGGCGACATAGACCACGCCGCAACCGCCTTCGCCGATTCGCTCCAGCAGCTTGTAGCGACCAATACGGTCCCCGGGCTTTTCGGTGATCGGCACGACCATTGGCAGGTCGGTCGAGGGAGAAGATTTGACGGTCACATCCGGATCTTCACGTGATGGGTGATTGGTCATTGCCCCAGACTTTCGCCTCAGACTATCACACGGTTTCGGGTCAGAAAAAGAACTAAAGCCGCCGAACCAAGTCGAATTCGCGAGAAGTAGAGCAATCTCTCCCCACAATGTCGCCACCTGAAATGCCTTGTAATCCCCACGCGCACAGGCGTATAATTCACTGAATATACCGTTTGTGGGGCCGCTTCCCGGCTTTGGCTCTTGCCGCGACGCAAGGCTAGCGATTTGTTACGAGTCAGCCTGTGAGGGATCTTATGAAGAAGCGGGATCTGTCGGCCGGAGCAGCATCAAATCTTCTCCGAAGTCGGTTTACCTTTGCCCGTATCTCACTCTTGCTTCTGCTCCCAACGGTTGCGTTGGCGGCTGAGACACACGTGCTCAGTGGCACCGTGCCGAAAGCGGTTACGCAGTCGAATCTGCAACCGGTGGGTCGGCTACCGGGCACGAAGCAGTTACATTTGGCGATCGGACTGCCGTTGCGCAACCAGGCAGAACTCGACGCCTTGCTCCAGCAGATTGGCGATCCGACCAGTCCCAGTTTTCGTCATTATCTAACGCCCGAGCAGTTCGCCGAAAGGTTTGGTCCAACGGAAAAGGATTACGACACGCTGGTCACCTTCGCGACCTCCCACGGTTTCACAGTCACCACCCGACACCCGAACCGTTCCCTCCTCAGCGTGACCGCGTCGGTGGCGGATATTGAGAAAACTCTTAACGTAAAGATGCGCGAGTACCAGCACCCGACGGAAGCGCGCGCGTTCTATGCACCGGACGTCGAGCCATCGGTTCCCGCAGGGATCTCGGTGCTCGGCATCAGCGGCCTCAGTGACTTCAGCCGGCCGCGGCCGCGTCTCCAGGTTCTGCCGCCTGGCCAGCAAGCACCGCAGCCGAATAGCGGCTCCGGTCCCGGTGGCTTATACATGGGAAACGATTTCCGTGCGGCGTACGTCCCGGATTCGCCTCTGACCGGTACGGGGCAGACTGTCGGCCTCCTCCAATTTGATGGATACACGGCTGGCGACATCACCTACTACGAGAACCTGAACGGGCTCCCAAATGTCCCGCTGGTGAATGTGTTGCTGGACGGATTTGGCGGCGGGCCCAGCGGGTTTGGCGGTGAGGTCGAAGTGTCTTTGGACATTGAAATGGCAATCTCGATGGCACCGGGACTATCGAAGGTCATCGTCTACATGGCCGGGCCTTACGGCAACTGGCACGACATTCTGAATCGAATCACCACGGACAATCTGGCCAAACAAATAAGCTGTTCGTGGTATCAACCGGGTGCGCCGAAGGATCCGATCGCTGATGGGATTTTTCAGCAGATGGCGGCCCAAGGCCAGTCGTTCTTTGACGCCTCGGGTGACTACGATGCCTTCACGGGATTGATCCCCTTTCTTGGGGACACGCCCTACGTCACACAGGTTGGCGGAACCACCTTGACCACGACCGGTCCAGGCGGCGCCTACGTTTCGGAAACCGCTTGGAACCGGGGTAACGGCATCGGGACTGGTGGCGGCATCAGCACCCAGTACCCCATCCCGAGCTGGCAATCAAATGTGGACATGACCGCCAACCATGGCTCGACGACCATGCGCAATATTCCCGATGTCGCGCTGACCGCAGAGAACGTATACGTCCGCGCGAACGGCACGACCTATTCGGTGGGTGGCACGAGTTGCGCGGCGCCGTTGTGGGCCGGCTTCCTGGCTCTCGTCAATCAACAAGCCGCCGCTCAGGGCTCGGCGCCGGTCGGCTTTCTCAACCCGACGGTCTATACGCTGGGCCTCGGATCCAGGTATGCCACGAGCCTTCACGACACGATCACCGGCAACAATTTTTCCAGCGGCAGTCCGACGAACTTTCCCGCGGTCGTCGGTTATGACCTTTGCACGGGCTGGGGCACGCCGTCCGGGGTCAACACGATTAACGCCCTGCTGTCCCCGAATGTCAACCCAGTGCTCACCGTCGTTGCGACGACAGTAACCGGCGGAAACGGCAATGGAGCGATCGACCCGGATGAGTGCAATTTCCTCTCCGTGTCGATTCAGAATTCCGGCAACGGCACCGCGGCTGTCGTGAACGCCACGCTGAGTACCACCACGCCCGGCGTGACGATCCTTCAGCCCAAATCGGCCTGGCCCAACCTCGTGCCAAATGCCATCGGCTCCAACACAATTCCCTTCCAGATCACCACCTCGCCGTCCTTCGTGTGCGGTGCTCCCGTCGCGCTCAGTTTGGCGGTCACCTTCAACCAGGGCTCGAGTACGCTCAATTACACAATCCCGAGCAGCAGTGTTTACGCCATCACGCAAACCAACGGCGCGAGTATCGTGCCGGGTGTGGCTGACACCGGGAATCATTGCGACGACTGTTGCACCACGATCGCCCTCCCGTTTGCCTACCTGTTTTATGGACAGTCCTATACCAACGTAACGTTGAGTTCCAACGGCAACCTGCAATTCGCCGGCAGCAACGCCACCCCCAAGAATGTCTGCCTGCCGTCCTTCGGATTTGACCAAAGCATCTTCCCGCAATGGCAGGATTTGCGCACCGATGGCGCCGGCAACGGCGTCTTCACCTCGACCACGGGCGTGGCGCCAAACCGTATTTTCAACATTGAGTGGCGCGCCGTGTATTACAGCGGCGGCGTGTCTACGTCGACGGTCAACTTCGAGGTGTGCCTCTACGAGAACCAGGGACGCTTTGATATCATCTACGGCAATTTGAACGGCAACGGCAATGGCGCCACGGTCGGCGTTCAAAACAACACGAACGCCGTCAGCCAGTTCGAGTGCAGTAGCGGCGTTCTCGCCAATGGACTGCAGGTGACTTTCCAGGTTCTCCCGTGCCCGGACGGCGGCGGCCAATGCCAAACCGGACTACTGGGTTACTGGACGTTTGATGAAGGGGCCGGAAGCACGGCCAACGATTCCTCGGGCAACATGAACACGGGCGCCATCACCAATATGGTCGGCAATCCCCTCTCATGGGTTGGCGGCGTCTTCGGCGGAGCGCTCGACTTTGATCACCAGACACAGGTGATCGTTTCGAATTCCCTTTCGCTCAATCCGTTCAGCGGCATCACGATCTCCGCCTGGATGGACGCCGACTATTGGGGCAACAGCGGCTACACCCCACGGATCCTGGAAAAGGGCAATTCGGATAATCAGTACGAACTGCTTTCCACGTCGTCCGGCCAACTCGAATTCCTGCTGCCCGGGGTCAGCAACGGTGTTTTGGTGGCGAACGCCCCATCACCCGGAAGTTGGCATCAAGTCGCGGGCACGTTTAACGGATCATCAATGATACTGTATCTCGATGGACAGGTCGCCGCGCAGCAGCCAGCCAGCGGTGTGCTGGCGATCACATCCGATAGGCTGGCCATCGGAAGTGATCCTGCCGGGAGTGTATCCAACATGTTCAGCGGCAGGATGGACGATGTGCGGGTTTACGGACGCGCGCTCTCGGCCGCCGAAATCGCTCAATTGTACAATGCCGATACCGTCGGCGACGGAATCCCCAATTGGTGGCGTCAGCAGTACTTCGGCACGGGATCGACCACCGGTTCGACCACTTGCGCCACGTGCGACTTTGACGGCACCGGCCAGAATAATCTCTTTAAATACACCGCGGGCCTAGACCCGACCAACCCCTCGTCAGCTTTTGGGCTCAACGTCGCCCTGTTCTCAACCAACTTCACCGTGATTGGCGGTCTGGTTGCGAATTACCAGTTCGATGGGAATTTGACCAACGATGCCTCGGGCAATGGGCATAACGGAATTGCCGCTGGCGGCGTGACACTTACCAAGGACAGATTTGGCAATTCGAACAGCGCCATGCATTGTGACGGCGCCACAGGATACGTTCGTGTTCCGGCGCAATTGACCGGGGGCAATCCGTTTACGTGGTCAATCTGGTTTCGGCCGGGATTTACGGCCACCAATCTGACCGGTGCTCTTCTCAACGAGGGAGGCGCCCCGGCACAGGGCCAGACTTCTCCCGCCCTTTGGATAAATTTTATCAGCCCTCCGACCTTCAATCCGGGAGTCATTGATTTTTATTATTATGGCTCATCGGGGGGCGTTCACTTGCTCTCCCAAACAAGGGCCCAGTGGGACAGCAACGCCTGGTATCACGTGGCCGTCACCAGCGACAGTTCTGGTAACCGATGCATGTATGTCAACGGCGTCTGCGAGGGCTCGGCCAATGGCCAGGAATTTGGACAAGGTAACGGGAATTTCTACATGGGCGCGCTCGCTTCCTACTCACAGAATTACTTCCTCGGGGACATCGACGACGTTCGTGTCTACAACCGGGCGCTCTCGGCGCAAGAAATTCAACAGTTGTACTTTGGTGCGTCCAGCACCCAGGCCAACGTACAGTTCAGTCCGGTGCTTCCCAAACACACCTACACTCCGCAGTTCAGCACGGCGCTGGTTAGCGGCGTCTGGCTGCCGCTCACGACGTTCACCGGGCCGGTGACGAATGGCAACCAGGTCACGATCACGGATACAAGCGCGACGCAACCCGCGAAATTCTACCGCATCGACATCTCGAAACCTTGAGCGGGCCTGCCCGCCATTACAAACAAACTACCGATTTGTAAATGACGCTGATGGCTTGTTCTGTTTTATTAGCGTCAAATGAAACCTCCGAGACCGAACGAGGGCAATACTTGGGAAGTGCTTGACGCTTCCACCGTGCCCGCTCCATCATCCCGAATCGAAGCGCCCCTATGATTCGTGTTTGCCCAAAATGCGATGTCCCGCTCTTTATCCTCCACTTCAAGGATATCGAGATCGATTTCTGCAATCACTGCCGCGGACTGTGGCTCGATGCCGGCGAACTCGAAGCGCTCATGCAACAAACCGGAGCGAACACCCACGATCCGCTATTAAAGTTCCAGCAGCAAACGGGCGTTCAGCCCAGTGGTCGCCCTCACCTCTGTCCGCGGTGTGATGCGCCACTGCACGAAATCAGGGTCTCCGAAATGGAGGGACGCGCTCCGTCGCGTCCGTTGCCTGCGCCGCTCACTCTCGACAAATGTCCGCGCGGGCATGGCCTCTGGTTCGATGCCGACGAACTGCAGCAGCTTCTCGCGACGTTTCCGCCGGAAAGCGGCGCGGGAAGGACGATCGATTACTTGAACGAAATCTTTACCACGAAATCAAAACTCTAAACGAACACGGAGGCAGGATATGGGTATTGGAATTATTGCATTGGTTTTCGTCGGACTGGTGGTGGTCGTACTGGCGTGGGTCGCAGGTGCCTACAACGGCCTCGTTCGCCTGCGCAACCAGTTGGAGAACGCCTGGGCGCAGATCGACGTCCAACTCAAGCGCCGCCACGACCTCATCCCCAATCTGGTTGAGACGGTCAAAGGCTACGCCACGCACGAGCGCGAGACATTCGAGAAGGTCATCCAGGCGCGCAACATGGCCGTCAGCGCCAAGACCGTCGGCGACCGCGCCGAGGCCGAAAACGTTCTCACCGGCACGTTGAAATCGCTCTTCGCCGTCGCCGAGGCCTACCCCGAACTCAAGGCTAACCAGGAATTCATGCGCCTCCAGGAAGAGCTCTCATCAACCGAGAACAAGGTGGCTTTCGCCCGCCAGTTCTACAACGATTCGGTGATGACCTACAACACGCACATCGAAGTCTTCCCGATGAATTTCATCGCGACGATGTTCAACTTCGGTCGGCGCGAGTTCTTCGAGGTCAAGGCCGAGGACGAGCGCGAGGCCCCGCAGGTCAAGTTCTAGGCGCTTCGCTATCGACCCGGCATGTGGGAACAAATAATAGCCAATCGCCGCCGTTCCGCCCTTCTCATCACCGGAATGGCGGTGATTCTGTTGCTGATCGGTTTCACCGGCGGCGAACTGCTCGCCCCCAACGCCGGCGTGCTGGGCCTCCTCTTCGCCCTGCTTCTCTGGGGCGGGATGATGCTTGCCTACTTCACCAGCGCCGAATCCATCCTCATGGCCGGCGCGTACGCGCGAGAATTGAAAAGGGAAGACAGCCCGCAGTTGTTCAACATCGTCGATGAAATGTGCCTCGCCTCCGGGCTGGGCTTCATGCCGCGCATTTACCTGATCGACGATCCCGCGCCCAACGCCTTCGCCGTCGGTCGTAAACCCGAAACCAGTTCCATCACCGTCACTACCGGCCTGATGTACCGCCTCAACCGCGACGAACTCCAGGGCGTCATCGCTCACGAGATCGGTCATCTCAAGAACCGCGACGTGCAATTCATGACGCTCGCCGCGGTCATGCTCGGTTCCATCGTCATCCTCTCCGAAATCGTCCGCCGCTCGCTCTGGTACGGTGGACGTGGTCGGAGTCGCTCCGATTCGCGCGATGGCAAGGACGGTGGCCAGGCGCAAGCCATCATCCTGGTTGTCGGCCTGCTCTTCGCCATCCTCGGCCCTATTATGGCGCAACTGCTCTACTTCGCCTGCTCCCGCAAACGCGAGTATCTCGCCGACGCCAGCGGTGCGCAGTTCACCCGTTACCCCGAAGGCCTCGCCTCCGCCCTCGAGAAAATTTCCCAGGCGCACGTGCCGCTCAGCTTCGCCAGCAAAGCCACCGCGCCCATGTTCATCGTGAATCCCTTGACCGCCGCCAGTGAGGATGGTGACGAATCCGACAGCGTCTTCTCCTCGCACCCGCCCACCAGCCAACGCATCAAGATTTTACGCGCGATGACCGGCGCTTCATTCACCGACTACGAAGCCGCCTGGCGCAAAGCCAAATGCGGCTCGCTCATCGGCGCGCAAACCCTGCAGTCCGCTCCAACAGAACCCATCCGTGCGCCGTCCAATGAAGGCCCGATTCAATCCCGCCAGGACGCCCACGACGTCGCCCGCCGCGCCTCCGGTTACATGCGCCTAAAGTGCAACTGCGGCCTCGAGATCTCCGTTCCCGAAGGTTACGAACAGGACTCCATCCGTTGCATCCGTTGCGGCAGCATCCTGCCCATTCCTTCCGCTGGGGAGGGCGAGGCTCCCGCCGAGCCACGCCGACCCGATTCCGCCGTTCCACCGGTCATTCCACTCGCCCCGCTACAATTCCACCGCACCAGCACCGGCTGGGAATCTTTCCGTTGCGCCTGCGGTCGCACCGTCCAACTCAGCCCCGCCTTCGACGCCCCGCAAATCCGCTGTACCGCCTGCGGAAGGACGATTGAAGTTACGTAGGCGACAGCCAACTCAGTTGACCCGTTCTGCCGTCTCGGTTAAGACTTCGCTGTGACCAGCGTCGCCACGCCACCCGCCAAGCCCGTGATGGTTTTCGACGGCGATTGCAATTTCTGTCGCCGCTGGATCGCTCGGTGGCAACAGAGCACCAGTGATCGCGTTGAATATATCCCCTTCCAAGATCCAACCATTACATTGCGTTTTCCCGAATTGACTCGCGAGCAATGCGAGCAGGCGGTGCAGTTCATCGACGTAGACGGCTGCATTTATTCCGCTGCCGAAGCGGTCTTCCGCGCACTGGCCGTCGAGCCCTGCCAGCGTTGGCCCCTCTGGCTCTATCAACATATTCCCGGCATCGCGCCCGCCACCGAATGCCTCTACCGTTTCGTCGCCAGGCACCGCACCAGCTTTTCGTTCCTTACCCGTCTCTTCTGGGGCGAACAAATCGAACCGCCCACGCATTTTCTCACGTGCTGGCTCTTCCTCCGTCTGCTCGGGATTATCTACTTCATCGCCTTCGTTTCCTTATGGACTCAAATCGATGGGCTCGTCGGCAGTCACGGTATCCAGCCAGCGCAAGCTTTTATGGAATCCGCGCGAAATTGGGCCAACAGCCACGGTAGTTGGGACGCTTTTCGGACGGCCCCCACGTTGTGCTGGTTCAGCGCCAGCGACACCTTTCTGCATTTCCTCTGTTGGGGGGGCGCCCTTGCCGCCGTTCTGGCGACAATCGGTATCGCTCCCGCGCCGCTGCTGGCATTAGCGTGGTTGTTTTACCTCTCCCTGACGACCGTCTGCGGTGAGTTCCTCGGTTATCAATGGGACACCCTTCTCTTGGAAACCGGCCTCCTCGCCGTGTTCTTCGCTCCGCTGCAATTCCGGCCGGGACTCGCCCGCGAAGCCCCGCCCTCCCGCGTGATGCTCTGGCTGCTGCGTTGGCTGCTCTTCCGACTGGTCTTCGCTTCAGGCCTGGTCAAGCTCGCCTCGCACGACACTACCTGGCGCGGCCTGACCGCCTTATTTTACCACTATCAGACCCAACCGTTGCCCACCTGGGCGTCCTGGTACGCCCAGCAGTTTCCCCTGTGGTTCCAGCAGTTCTCCTGTGGTGTTATGTTTGTCATCGAACTCGGCGCGCCGTGGTTAATTGTGATGTCGCGTGGGCTCCGCTTCGTGGCCGCTGGCGCAATCATTTTCCTGATGCTCTTGATCGCCGTCACAGGGAACTACTGTTTTTTCAATCTGCTCGCCATCGCCCTGTGCGTGCTTCTGCTGGACGACGCCGCGCTGCGTCGTTGGGCTCCCCGCCGCTGGCGAACACTCTCCGCCAATTCTCGCGCGCCTCGCTGGCCATGGTGGGTGACGATACCGCTGGCCGCGCTGGTGATTCCCATGACGACGATGACCCTACTGGAAGCGTTCCGTGAACCGATTCCCTGGCCGACACCGATGATCAAACTCTACGACACCCTGGCACCTACTCGCAGCTTCAACCCCTACGGTCTTTTCGCGGTCATGACCACCGTTCGTCCTGAAATCATCATCGAAGGCAGCAACGACGGCGATCATTGGCTGCCATACGAATTCAAGTATAAACCCGGCGATCCCCAGAAAAGACCGTCCTTCGTCGCACCGCACCAACCGCGGCTCGACTGGCAGTTATGGTTTGAAGCCCTGCGCGTGGAAATCCCCCGCCCGTCGCCTACCGTTGCCTTCGTTAATCTCTGCGTCCGCCTGCTCCAGGGGCAACCCGAAGTCCTCGCGTTGCTGCAGACGAATCCCTTCCCGACCGCCCCACCGCGTTATCTCCGCGCCTGGGCCTACGAGTATCGCTTCACCAATTTCGCCGAACGCCGCCAGACCGGCGCATGGTGGCATCGGAGATTTCTGCGGGAGTACTGCCCGATCATGGAGCTGCGGAAAAACGTCTCGGAAAATGCTACCGACCACACTGCGGCGCTTCCGTCTCGGAACGGCCCAAATTGAGGAAATCCAGCGCCTTCTGGTAACTGCGCCGCTCGAGGTAATGGACCAGCATGGGTGGCGCTTCCGCGCCGAGTTGCTGCTGCAATTCCGTCACGCGAGCCAGAGTCGCGCTGACCACAGATTGGTTCTTCTCCGCTACGGCGCGCATGAATTTTGCAAGCGTCTCACGTAGTTCCTGTTCAACCGTTGTCATCTACCGGCGCACTCCTTCAAGATGTTTGCCGCGCTTCTTGCCGGGTCGGAAATCCCAGAGCAACCAATCGTCGTCAGGAACAAACTTCCGGAGCTTGCGGTCCCATTTCCTTGGAAGTTCGTAGCTCAATTTTTCCAGAAACGGCAGCAACGGCCGCTTGGGCTTGTGACGCCGCTCGTGTTCGTCGAGCGCGATCTCGTCCTTCCACCCCAGCTTCTTCCGATACGGGGCGAAACCGAACCCGTCGAAGAAATTCTCGCCGCCCACCAGCGGAATGTACCACAAACTGGGGACAGCCCGCGGGTTCTCTTTGATCGGGATCTCCCGCTCCAACCGCGCCAGTAATGCCGCGCCCTTCGGATCATCCTTCAGGTGGTCGCGCAATTCATGAAGCGTGGGGAAGTTGATCGGCGGACTGACAAACAACACGGGCTTGTGCTGCACCGTCGCCGTGATGATTTCATGCGGGGTACCAACGCTGTAGATGTTCGTCGGACAGTACGAAATCGTAAAATCGCTCGTGTCCACCATCCGCAGGTCGATGTGCAGCGTTTCCCAAAACTGCCGCGCGCACCACGATCGCGTCTCCGCACCCTTGCGTCCCGACCGATACGTCCAGACCTCTTTGATCCGCTCGCCGCTCTTGGCGTCCTCACGCCCGTATTCGTGGAGCCCGCGGACATCCGGTTTGAACCACGGGTCGAACACGGTCACGCCTGCCGCCTCAAGAAATTCGCCAACTCGATTGCGCCAGCCGAACTTCTTCTCCGCGGCGCGTGACGCCACGAAGTCCATCGGGCCGGAAAGATAAACGCGCGCGCCTTGCAGCAAGCCGTGTTGGTTGTTCGAGCGCCCCATCCCCACAATGCTAGACGGAGCCACCCGTCATCTCAAGCGAAAGATGCTTGCGATGAGGTGCCCGTCGCTTTGTTTCGAAAGCGAATCTCAGGAAGAAACTGGGTTCTGCTGAATGGCCTGTTCCACCGCCTGGTCGTAGACCGTCTGCCCTACCGCGCCAAACTGCGCTACAAACCCTGAGCGAAAGGCAGCCTGCTGGACTGGCGACGCGTTCAGTATATACGATTTCAAGTAGGCGACAAACTGGTCCATGGTCACATGGTACAGTTTCAGTTCACCGCCCCACTGGTAACCGGGCTGATAATAACTGTCCGCGTCTTGATTCGTGTACTGCTCGGTCTGGGTGTCCGGATTGGGAGTGTATTCCGATGCGGGACCCGGCCCGTAGTCCGGAGCGTAGTACGGTGTTGAATTGTAATATCCGTAGGCGGGATAATAGCACCACGGCACACCGAAGAACGGCGCACCGAACCCAAAGACGATTACGTTATGACTGTGCCCAAAGCCGTGGTCGAAATGTCCCCCCCGGAATCCACGCCGATCCCCAAAATCTCGTCGTGGGAAAAACGTTCCCCGACCGCCCGAGAACCTGTCGCCAACAAAACCTGGATGGTGAAAACCAGGTGACATGCCCGTGTTTCTCTGAACCGGAAAGTTCGCACGCATGCCAGAACCGCCGCGGAACGTAGCGAGGGCAATATGACCGTTCAAACCTCTATTGCCAGAACTCACCGCCGATCCACCGGTCGGCCCACTCTTCATCATCACTTGCGCGTACGTCGGAGACGCCGTCAGAAGCACCCCGAGCACAACCTCCAACAAATATCCCGGTTTCACCGTCTCCACCTTCTTTCTCTATAGAGTTAGACGCTTGGACACGCTCCTTTGTTTCACGAAAAATGGTTCGACAAACAGAATCGGGCGCGCAATAATTACCCATGTCTATGGGATCAGGAGGTATCCATTGAACCGCAGGGCGTTCACCTTGATCGAGTTGTTGGTTGTGATCGCGATCATTGGCGTTCTGGCTGCCTTGCTGCTGCCGACTTTGGGCATGGCGAAAGCAAAAGCGGCTGCCGTCCGTTGCACATCCAATCTCCACCAAATTCATGTCGCCATGAGCCTGTACGCAGACGAGCATGATGAGATGTTTCCGGTTTCGGGAGCTTTGATTCCTTGGGACCAGGCCGACGTGACGACGGGGTTGCCGAGTTGGCTGCAGCAGATCTTTCCCTACACGAAGAGCAAGACAGTCTATCATTGTCCCTTGGATACGCGCTCGGACTTCAGCTATTTCAACGGCGCACGCGCAGCGTATGTCGCGGCGGGGAACAAGTTCGCTTCACTCGACCGCCGCCGCATCGCTTTTCCACAGGCCTTTGTCTTGTCGGGAGACACCGGCGGTCAGGCGACAGGCGGCAGTTTTGATCCGCTCGATGCGGACAAGGATGACTACACGCAAAACTGTGTAGGCGGCCCGAGCGGCGGCGGCGCGGTGTGGATGAATTGGCAACGACACGGCGCCGGCCAAAACCTGCTCTTCGCCGATGGGCACGTCCAGTGGTACGGTGGTTACGTCGCCAGCGACATGACCTTCCGCTACGACACGATGAGTCCTTGGTAATCCCCCCGTTACGGCACGATTACAAGTTGGTAATGCGGTCCTTGTCCCATTGACTTGAGTCCATCTCTGCGGCAGCCTCGCTTCGGTAGCAATTGCGAGTCAGGAGGAACGCGCCGCAATGAAACTTCCGCTGCTGACCATTACCTTGGCCACGGTGTTCCTCTGCCCCCGACGAGGCCCCTGCGCCGACCAGGACTCCTCTTCAAGCTTGCAAGTTTTACCGACGACCAACGACACCACAATCGCGTCCGTTGAACGGAGAGACTATCTGCTGGCATATCACGACGAAGAGGGACCGAAGAAATACTTGGAGTGGTTATGGAAAGACCCGATAAATCTCCTCACGCGCCCGGTGTATTGGCACAGTGAGCAGTGGGAGACGTTTGGCATCGAGGCCGGCATTACCGGCGCGCTTTTTCCCCTGGATAATACCGTGCGCGATGCCGTCCACGACAACAAAACTGCGTCGCTCGACGACGGCTTGAATACGGTCCGCACAATTACCGGCAACGGCGTTTACTTCTTTGCCGCAAGCGGCGCAATCTTTGGATCTGGACTGATCGTGCAAAACGAGAAACTGGCCGACTCCGGTTTCTTCGCATTCGAATCGGTCGCGTACGCCGGTGCCTTGGAAGAAGGAGTCAAGTTTGTTACAGGACGGAAACGACCGAATTCAGCCAGGAACCAGTATCAGTTTGAAGGACCCGGCTCGCATGCGTTCAATTCATCGTTCGTCTCGGGAGAGGCGACCGTGGCCTTTGCCTTCGCTTCCAGTGTCAGTGAAGTCTGGCAAAATCCCTGGGTGACCTGGCCCTTGTACGGGCTCGCCGGCGCTGTCGGTGCACAGCGCATCACCGATAACAAACACTGGCTCAGCGACGTGGTCGGCGGCGCGTTTCTTGGTCATGCCGTCGGAAAAGAGATCGTCCACTTTCATTATAGCCGCAACGTGGACGGCGTGCTCCAACCCTACGTCACTCAAGATACGGTGGGCCTGCAAATGACCTGTCGGTTTTGAACTGCATTTGTTCGTTACTCAGGTAGAATATTCCGCATGTGGCAGCCCTCTTTGCCGTGGTGGGAATTCATCGTCCGTGCGCTCGTCGTGTACGGGTTCCTCGTCGTGCTCCTGCGAATGACCGGGAAACGGCAGGTCGGCCAACTCGCGCCGTTCGACCTGGTCTTGTTGCTCGTTCTCAGTAACGCCGTGCAGAATGCCATGAATGGCGGTGACAACTCCGTCCTCGCCGGTGTCCTCTCGGCTTGCACGCTCGTGCTGGTCAATTATTTGGTCGGTCTCGCCGCTTACCGGAGCAAGAAAGTGGAAGCCCTCATCGAAGGCCGCCCCGAGATACTCATCCACAACGGCCGGTTGTATGAAGAAGTCTTGGTGCGCGAGAAATTGACCCACCACGAGTTGACCGCCGCCTTGCGTGCCGCGGGTTGCAGCGAAGTCGCCGAAGTACACTGTGCTATGCTCGAAAACAACGGTCAGATCAGTGTCGTCGCCAAAAAAGACGTGGCCGCCTCGACGGTTACTCCGCGCCGCCCCTGAACTGGTCCTGCTTGTTCTTGAACAAGACGTTGAACGTTGTCAAAGAACCATACGACCGCGTGATGTACTGTTGGAATTCCACCTTGTCCGCATCGCTTAATTTCTCGTGGCTGTTGATCTTTTGCTCCAGCACGCGCAGGTTGTTACGTAGCATCACGACCTTGTGGAAGAACACATCCAGCGGCACTTCCTTGGCCTGCACATTCGCGTCCGCGGGATGAAGCGTCAGCCGTCCGCCATGCCAACGGCTCCCGAGTTGTTCCACCACGTCCCCCGGCTTCTCCAAACCGAGTTCATCGAGCAACACGCGCGTCACCTTCTCGACGAACTGCTCCAGCGGCATTTCCAGTCCGGTCACTGACGTCCGTGCTTCCGCCGGTTTGAGATCGCTCGACTCGGGTGCAATTGTTCGCGCCACGTCATTGAAACGAATCTCCGCCATGGTCTCCGTGATGGATTTCACCGTCCCCATCCCGTGTTGCGGATGCAGGACTTTCATTCCGACGTGCAATTCCTGGATTTTCATAACGTGTCTTCTACTTCGCGTTCCCCTTGAGTTTGCGGTAGCGCCTGATCAGCGTGTTCGTGGAACTATCATGTTTCAGCGGCGTCTCACTCGCGGGCCGCAGTTCGGGAGTAATTCGCCGGGCCAATACCTTCCCCAACTCCACCCCCCACTGGTCAAAGGAATCAATGTTCCAAATCACGCCCTGCGTGAAGACCGCGTGTTCGTACAGCGCCACGAGTTTGCCCAACACTTCGGGAGTCAATCGCTCGATGAGAATGGTATTCGATGGACGGTTCCCTTCAAAGACCCGATGCGGCACCAACCACTCAGCCGTCCCCTCGACCTTCACTTCGTCCGCTGTCTTGCCGAATGCCAGTGCCTCGCTCTGCGCGAGCAGATTCGATATCAACAAATCGTGATGCTCACCCAGCGGATTCAGCGTCTTGCAGAAACCGATAAAGTCGCACGGGATCAATTTCGACCCTTGATGAATGAGCTGGTAGAATGAGTGCTGCCCGTTCGTGCCCGGCTCGCCCCAGAAGATCGCGCCGGTCTGGTAATCCACGTGCGCCCCTTCGAGCGTGACGGATTTGCCGTTGCTCTCCATCGTCAACTGCTGCAGGTACGCGGGAAACCGTTTCAGGTACTGGTCGTACGGCAGCACCGCGACCGTCTGCGAACCAAAGAAATTGTTGTACCATACGCCCAGCAACCCCAGGAGCGCGGGCAGGTTCCTTTCAAATGGCGCGGCGCGAAAATGCTCGTCCATCGCGTGAAAGCCCGCGAGCATGGTCCGGAAATTATCTGGCCCGATGGCCAGCATCGTCGAGAGACCGATCGCCGAGTCCATCGAGTAGCGTCCCCCCACCCAATCCCAGAAACCAAACATGTTGGCCGTGTCGATGCCGAACTTCGCCACCTCTTGTCCGTTGGTTGATACCGCGACAAAGTGCTTCGCCACCGCCTTTTCGTCTCCCAACTGCTTCAATGCCCACTGCCGTGCCGTGAGCGCGTTGGTCATCGTTTCCTGCGTCGTGAACGTCTTCGACGACACGATGTACAACGTCTCCTCCGCCTTCAGGTCATGCGTCGCCTCGGCAAAATCCGTCCCGTCCACATTCGAGACAAAACGAAAAGTCAAATCGCGCTGGCTGTAATGGCGCAGCGCCTCGTACGCCATCACCGGCCCGAGGTCCGAGCCGCCAATCCCGATATTGATGACGTTGCGGATGCGCTTGCCGGTGTGCCCCTTCCAAGCGCCGCTACGGACGCGGTTGGTGAACTCCGCCATCCGGTCCAATACCTCGTGCACCTTCGGCACCACATCTTCCCCATCCACCACAATCGACTGATCGCGCGGCGTGCGCAACGCCACGTGCAACACCGCCCGCTTTTCCGTCACGTTGATCTTCTCGCCGCGGAACATCGCCTCGATCCGCGCCCGCAAGCCGCACTCCTCCGCCAGCGCGACCAGCAGCCGGATGGTTTCCTCGTTGACCCGGTTTTTCGAGTAGTCCAAGTAAAGGCCAACATCCTCAACAACCAGGCGCTCGCCGCGCTTCGAATCGTCGGCGAAGAACTGCCGCAGATGCGTGTCCTTGATCTTCTCGTAATGCGCGCCGAGCGCTCGCCACGCCGGCCGCTTTGTGAGTGAAGGTGTGTCCGTTGCCATATGCCTCTTGTACCGATTATTTGTGTTGGAGAAAAGCTTAACCGCACGCTATCGTTTCTGTTGATGAGCACGTCACCCGTGTGGCCTCACGAAGACGGCGCCATGACCCGGCGCAAATTCCTCAAACTGTCGATGGCCACCGCCGTCGCCGCCACCGCGGGAAAACTCGCGTGCGGCGCGGACGCGAAAGCAGACATCCCCCGGCGGCCGATCGGTAACACGGGCGAAAAAGTCTCCGTGATCGGCCTTGGCGGCTCCCACATCGGGAGGCCGACCGAATCGGAAAGCATCCGCATCGTGCGCACCGCGGTCGATAGCGGTGTGAACTTCATGGACAACTGCTGGGATTATTACGGCGGCGAATGTGAGGTCCGCATGGGGAAAGCGCTGCGCGATGGCTACCGCAACCGCGTCTTTCTCATGACCAAGATCGATGGCCGCAATAAGCAGACGGCCCGGCAGCAGTTGGATGAATCGCTTCGACGTCTCCAGACCGACCATCTCGACCTGTTGCAGATCCACGAAATAGGTAATGCTGACGACCCTGATCGCGTTTTCGCCGCCGAAGGCGCGATCGAGGCCCTGATCGAAGCGCAGAAGGCCGGCAAGACTCGCTTCCTCGGTTTCACGGGGCACAAGAATCCCGACATGCACCTGAAGATGCTCGACGCAGCCGCGGCCCATCAATTCCGGTTCGACACCGTGCAAATGCCCCTCAACGTCATGGATCCACACTTCGAAAGTTTCGAGAAACGTGTCCTGCCCTTTCTGCTGAAACAAAATATCGGCGTCCTCGGCATGAAATCGATGGGCTACGGGCGCATCCTCGAAAGCAGAACCGTGACGCCCATCGAATGCCTGCACTACGCCATGAATTTGCCGACCAGTGTCGTGATAACCGGCTGCGACTCGCTGCCCATCCTGCAACAGGCCCTCGACGCCGCGCGCAGTTTTCGACCGATGAGCGAGACGCAGGTCTCGGCGTTGCTCGCGAAGACCGCCGACGCCGCGAAAGACGGAAGGTACGAAAGCTACAAAACATCTCACTCCTTCGACGGCACGCATTACCATCCCAAGTGGCTCGGCTGAGCACATCGCGTTTTCCAGATTCCTATCAGGCATCCATTTTCACCTTGAGCAATTCATCCACGTCCAACGCCCGCGTAAACATCGCCACACCGCCATCAGGCGAACGCGGCCATTGCTCTTTGGGCCGGTCCCAATATAGTTCGACGCCGTTGCCGTCCGGGTCGCGCAGGTAAAGCGCCTCGCTCACACCATGGTCGGAAGCGCCTTCGAGCGGAACTCCCGCTTTCACGAGCCGCCGCAACGCATCGGCCAGCAGCGCGCGGCTCGGGTAGAGAATCGCGACGTGATACAGTCCCGTCGTGCCCATCGGCGGCGGTGAACCACCCTCACTCTCCCACGTGTTGAGACCAATGTGATGATGATAACCGCCGGCGGAAAGAAACGCCGCCTGCCGCCCATAACGCTGCATCACCTCAAACCCAAGCACGTCCCGATAGAACGCCAGCGACCGTTCCAAGTCAGCCACTTTGAGATGCACGTGGCCGACTCTGACACCGGGATCAATGGTTCGTGTCGAATTCAATAGGCCGCCGTAAAGCGTTGGCGAAGATGTTGCGGATGTTCGACCTCGTCGAGAAATGCGATTGCGTAATCCTCCGCCGAGATGCGGCTCTCGCCCTTCGCATCCGTCACCAACTGATCTTTGCCCAGCCGAAACTTCCCCGTCCGCTCGCCGGGTGCAATCATCGCCGCCGGGCTGACAGACGTCCAATCCAACGTTTTATTCTTTCGCAATGTCGCCAGCGCCGCGCCGTGTGCTCGAGCAACAGGCAGGACTTCTTTGGGGAACAGTGGAGTATCGATGAGTTGCACACCCGGCGAAACCTCGAGACTGCTTGCGCCGCCAACAACAACCAATCGCCGTACGCCCGCCTGTGTCAGGCCGTCGATCAATGAGTGCGCGGCCCCTTTGACGACTTCCGGTGCCGGCCCCACCGCGCTGAGCACCGCGTCATGGCCTTTGGCAATCCTGGCCACGCCGGCCGCATCAAGCACATCGCCTTTCACAACCATAAGATGATTGTGCTTGTGTGCGAACTTCGAGGGGTCACGCACTACGGCCGTGACCTCATGCCCACGCCGCAACGCCTCACTCAAAATGCGACTGCCAATCATCCCGCTCGCGCCAAAAAGAGCCAGTTTCATCTCCGGATAGGATGCGCCTCTCAGACGATGGGTTCCCCAACTTTTCTCTCGGCAAATGCCGTCGCCTTGGGGCATCCTGCGCCAGCGAAATGAAAACCACCCGGCTCGAAGCCTTCAGCGACGGCGTCCTCGCGATCATCATCACCATCATGGTGCTGGAATTGAAAGTCCCGCACGCGACCGACCTCGCCGCGCTGAAACCGCTCCTGCCCGTCCTCCTCAGCTACGTCCTCAGTTTCATCTACGTCGGCATTTATTGGAACAACCATCATCACCTCTTCCAGTCCACCGAAGAAGTCTCGGGCGGCATCCTCTGGGCGAACCTCCACCTGCTTTTCTGGCTCTCGCTGTTCCCGTTCACCACCGCGTGGGTCGGCGAGAACCATCTCGGATCGATACCCACCGCCGTCTACGGCTTCGTCCTCCTAATGGCCGCCTTCGCCTACTACATTCTGCAATCCACCATCATCAAACAACAAGGCCCCGACTCCCTCCTCGCCGCCGCCATCGGCAACGACTGGAAAGGCAAACTCTCGCCGGTACTCTACCTCCTCGCTATCCCCCTCGCCTTCATCAGCCCCTGGATCTCCCATGCCCTCTTCATCACCGTCGCCCTCCTCTGGCTCGCCCCCGACCCCCGTATCGAACGTGTCCTCGCCGACAAAGAGAAAGAATAGCGGAGTCCGACGACACGCGCCGAATTCGTGCCGGCGGCGCAACCCGAGCGTGGCCACCTTCTGAGACCCATTCGCCTAAGCCCTTGCAAAATGGGCAGTTAACTGGGGGGTTCGTTTCGCAAAATAGCGTTTTTTGTCGGGCCACCTCTCTGCGTACGAGCGACATTACATCGCGATTCCTCTTTGGTGCCCTTGAACGTTGGGCGTTGAAAGTTGAATGTTGAGAGTTGATCCGTCGAGCCTACCCTTTCGCCCCCATCCTGTCCAGCCAAATTATCGTTTAACGATACAAAGTGCGGTACCGGCTGCACATATTCTACCGGAGGCCGTTTAACAGGACCTAAAGTCGCACGAACACTGGAAAAATGAAGACGGCAATGGCAACCAGGCAAATCCCGAAACTTACTCCGGACACCCAATGCTTCTCCTTAAACGTGTTCAGCGTAAAGCAGCCCGCCACCAGCCATGGAACAGAGATTCCAAGGCGCATTACAAGGCTGCTACCAACGGAAACCCGCCCAAGTTCCATGTAACAAACAACAGCGACAATCGAGAGGAGAATACCAATAATCGCTGAAATTCTGACGCTGAAGCCCCGCTTCTTCCTCGACCATGCGACCATGCCGATTGTTAGAATTGGCAACACACCCCCGCTCCATGCGATCGTCAGGTAAAATGGAAGATCTCGAAAGGGGTTCGCAGGTGAGGGGTCGAGAATAATATTCGGCTTTGGTGGACTGCCCCCGTCAAGTACAAGTCCTGATTCCGCTTTCCGTTTATTCTCGAGTCTGTAGATTTTGGCTGCCGTCGCGACATAGGGTGGCATTCCATTAGGACTGCTATACGACAACGTGTGCCTCATTGTTGGAAACTGGTAAATCCACCGGTGCCTACCACTTTCCTTTTCCACACACTCAACGTGACCGAGATCCGAGCCGAAGAGCAGGTATTTTCCCGTTGCGGCAACCGCGACCACCCGCCCACGATCACCCAGATAAGGCAAGGATCCACGCCAATTTCCGCTGGCTGATTTGAATTCTATACGACATCGCTCACCTCGGGAGTTGACATCCCCGCTGGAACGTTCGGGATCGAACACAGTCACCAATCCGCCGTCTACTACAAACTCGGTGACGAAGTTCATGACCCCTTGCTTATCCTTCGAGACTTGTCGCATTCTACCTTCTCCTGGTCGGCGAGGTGGAATCTTATCCGGCCCTTCCCAAACATGTCCTTGGGCAAAGGTTTTGCCAGACATTGAAAATGCATCTTCTCGGCTATTCTTTTTGAGCGCATCTGGCGCAGGAACTGACTCCACCTGCTGCCCTGCAAGGTTCCAAATAAGAAGGTTCTCGAAGCGAGCGGACGCTCGTCCACGATCGAAGCGGCTTCGTGACTTCGGATCGTATTGTCCTGTGTACGTCCCGGTTGCCACGTAGACGCTTTCGTCGTCCAGGTAACCAGCAATATAGCTCACTCCCTGCGGCGCGGTTCTGCGGAATAATTCTCGCCCGGTCTTCAACTCCAGTAGAACGACTGTGGGCTCTCGATCGAGCCGTTCGTATACCGCCGAGCGCAACAGCAAGACTTTGCCGCTGTCGACCGCTATGTTCAGGGCACCCGGAAGCTCATACGACCAGAGCACCCGACCTTTACTCAAGTTTCTGCATTCAATAAGCCCATTTCCGTCGCAAGTCACCAAGACGTCACCGGAAACGATTGAATTGTAGGCCCCGTTGCAATTCCACTTTAGCGTGAGGTTTGTCGGGTCCAGCAGCGAAGCCCCGCTGTATTTCAATACCAGCACCCCTTCCGCTGTCATCTGGAGAGTCCCTGAGTACTCGATATCGTGCTTTCGAGCCATCACTTTCCCATCGTCCAGCCTGAGCACGGTTAGAGAATCATCTGCCTGCACGAACATGACCCGGCCTTCATCAACCACGAAGTTACTGTCCACGCCGGCTTGAGCGTACATATATGCCTGCACTCGACTCCCTGCTAGGACCGAGAATAGAAGGCAGGAAATGATCTTGGCCGTTGGAACCCATCTTGCGTTCTTCATATGCACACCCGTTTGGCGTACCGGTTTTTAACACTTCGAGTAAGTCCCTCTACCCATTTCGACAAACTCCGGAGACTTTCGTTCCGCGCCTGTTCGCTATTGTTACTCTTCAGCGGCCCTCGTTCGGTTGCGTACTGTCACGCCTACGCGATGATCTTTATGGAACAGAAGCGTGGATCGCACACGCTACCGAAGCGGCCGCGCTTCTGCGGGAAGCTCAATCCGCTTCCCAGTCCTAGCGGACTCGCGGGCCGCATCAAGAATCTCCGTCACCGTCATGTTCACTTCCAGCGACGACAGGCCCGACGGTTGCATGTCCCCGCGCACGACCGCCGCCAAATAGGAGAGCGGGTTGGTCTCCGGGCCTGTCAACGGCGGGACGGTCACCTGCGTTTCATTCTCAGGTCGGTCGCCTTTCAACACGCGCAACACATTACCCCGCGGCACCAGCACGTACCCGGTCTGACCGTAAATCTCCATGTCCTTCCGGTTGTACGGCCAATTCCACGACGCCTGGATGATCCCCTGCGCCTTGGGATACGTCACCACAATCGTCGCCTCATCGTCCACCTTCGGATAAAGCTCCGGCTGCAGGTGCTGCGTCACCGCGAACACCGAAGTCGGCCGCTGCCCCTGCATGAGCCACGTCATCAGGTCCGCGCCGTAACAACCAAAATCAGGCAACGCCCCGCCACCGTCCAGCACCGGGTCGAGAAGCCATTGTAGAAACTCCGGCGGACACCCGATCTTCTTCGGTCCGGGATGTCCGTCATGGACCACAAACTTCCGCAACTCCCCGATCGCATGCTGTTCCGTGACCAGGTTATACGCCGCGTGATTGGCGGAGTACCACGTGGTCTCGTAATTGACGAGCAGATGAATACCGCCCTTCCTCGCCGCTGCCGCCATGGCGCGCGCGTGCTCCATGTTCACCGCTAGCGGTTTCTCCATCATCACATGAATGCCGCGAGGCGCGCACGCTTCCACGACCCGCCGATGATCGAACGTGCTGGTAAACGTCGCCACCGCCTGCGCATTCGTTTTGGCAAACAACTGTTCGAGGCTGGCGTAAAATAAATTCGTGTTGATTTGGTAAAGCCGGGAAAATTTCGTCACCAGTGAGCGATCCGGCTCCACGATACCAACCACCTGCACCTCTGCATTCGTAAGCGCCTGCGGCAGGAACCCCCGCACATGCGTGTGAACCAGCCCAATGATGGCAATACGCACCGGCGGCCTGTTCTCCTCCGCCCCTGTAGCCGCGTCGTAAGGCGCGGGTTTTCTCTCCTCAGAAAAAGCCGGCAGTGCCGCGAAGCCTAGAAGAAGATAAATGCCAAAAACAAACACTGATCGCGAATGATTCTTCATATACCTCCAGGAACTTGAGCGAATTCTGAAGCGACCGTGTCATGAAAGCAAGCCGGGCCACGACGATGCCGGTAATGATTCTTGAACGAACCCCGCCAATTTGCTTTCATCCGCTCGTGAACTTCTCACGATGGGTCTTTCGCATTGCCGGCATCTACGGGCTGATCGTGCTCGTCCCGCAGTATTTCATGGAAGCACAGGTGGGGCGCACGTACCCTCCGCTCATCACGCACCCGGAATTCTTCTACGGGTTCATTGGCATCGCTATCGCCTGGCAGGTGGTGTTCTTGCTCATCGCGCAAGATCCAATCCGGTATCGACTGGTCATAATTCCCGGCATCCTGGAGAAGTTCTCGTTTGGCATCGCCGCCCTCATTCTTAACGCGCAAGGCCGCATTTCGCCGAGTCCAGTGGGCCCGCTGGGGGGTGCAATAGTAGACTTGGTGCTGGGCACTCTGTTTCTGGTCGCGTTCTACAAAACCGCGGGGCCGCGCTTACTAAAATAATTCGCCCGCGACTTGCTGGGGTTCATTCTTTGCCGAAAACTCAGCCAGCATTTCTTTCAACTGCTCCGGTTTGAAAAGCCGCCGCATTTTCGCGATCTCCTCAACCGCTAGTTGATCGCATCGCTCATTGCCGGCGTGTCCCGCATGACCCTTGAGCCAGCGCCAATCAATCCGGTGCTTTGCCGCGGATGTATCAATCCCGCGCCAAAGATCTTCGTTCTTCACCGCCTGCTTCGCCTTCGTCCTCCAACCGTTGCGCTTCCAATTCGACAACCACTCGGTTACCCCATTCTTCACGTACACGGAATCGGTATAGAACTCGATTTCGCAGGGCTCTGTGAGCGCGTTCAGCGCCTCGATGACGGCTTGCAGCTCCATCCGATTATTCGTCGTCACCGGAACGCCGCCGCTCAGTTCGCGCTTCTGTCCTTCACACTCCAGTATCGCCGCCCAACCGCCCGGCCCAGGATTTCCCTGGCAAGCACCGTCAGTATGGATAACGACCTTCTTCAACGCTTCAATCGGCAGGCTTTGTCCCGCGGCCAATCTACGCCTTCGCGTAAACTACCGCGCCCTTCTCCACGAACTCCTTCGACTTCGCTTCCATCCCCTTCTTCAACGCTTCGGACTCGGCAATCCCCTGCTCTTCCGCATACTTCCTTACATCTTCCGTGATCTTCATCGAACAGAAATGCGGGCCGCACATGCTGCAGAAGTGGGCCAGCTTCGCGCCTTCGGCGGGCAACGTCTCATCATGGAACTCACGAGCAGTGTCGGGATCAAGGCTCAGGTTGAACTGATCTTCCCAGCGGAACTCAAATCGGGCTTTGCTCAACGCATCATCGCGTTGCTTCGCACCGGGATGCCCCTTCGCCAAGTCGGCGGCATGCGCCGCGATCTTGTAGGCGATGACGCCGTCCTTGACGTCTTTCTTGTTCGGCAGGCCAAGATGTTCCTTCGGGGTGACGTAGCAGAGCATCGCGCAGCCATACCAACCGATCATCGCCGCGCCGATGGCGCTGGTAATGTGGTCGTAGCCGGGCGCGATATCCGTCGTGAGCGGCCCGAGTGTGTAGAACGGCGCCTCGGCGCACCACTCCAGCTGCTTCTCCATGTTCTCTTTGATGAGGTGCATGGGAATATGGCCCGGACCCTCATTCATGACCTGACAACCGTGCTCCCACGCGATCTCGTTGAGTTCGCCCTGGGTCTTCAATTCAGCAAACTGCGCTTCGTCGTTGGCGTCAGCAATCGAACCCGGCCGCAAACCGTCGCCCAGACTAAAGCTGACATCGTACGCCGCCATGATCTCACAGATCTCCGCGAACCGCGTGTAGAGGAAGCTCTCCTGGTGATGCGCCAGGCACCACTTAGCCATGATCGATCCGCCGCGGCTGACAATCCCCGTGACGCGCTTCGCCGTCATCGGGATGTAACGGAGCAACACGCCCGCATGAACCGTAAAATAATCAACGCCCTGCTCGCATTGCTCGATGAGTGTGTCGCGGTACACTTCCCACGTCAGTTCCTCCGCCTTGCCGTCCACCTTCTCCAGCGCCTGATAAATCGGCACGGTGCCAATAGGTACGGGGCTGTTGCGAATAATCCATTCGCGCGTCTCGTGAATGTTCTTGCCCGTCGAGAGGTCCATGACCGTGTCCGCCCCCCACTTCGCCGCCCAACGCATCTTCTCGACTTCTTCCTCAATCGAACTGGCCACGGCACTATTACCGATATTCGCGTTGATCTTCACGAGAAAGTTGCGCCCGATAATCATCGGCTCGCTCTCGGGATGATTGATGTTGGCGGGAATGATCGCCCGTCCACGGGCCACTTCACTTCGGACAAACTCCGGCTCCAGTCCTTCACGGAGCGCAATGTATTCCATCTCCGGCGTGACAACTCCCTGCCGGGCGTAATGGAGTTGCGTAACAATCTTCCCCGGCTTCGCGCGTAATGGCTGACGCCGCAACGTCGCGGGAATCTCCACATCGCTGCGCCCCGCAATGGGTCGGTAGGAAGATTCAGCCTTCTCCACATCACCGCGTTTAAGAATCCAGTCGCTCCGCAGCGCAGGCAGCCCTTGGTTCACATCCCCGTGAAAATTAGGATCACTCCACGGTCCGCTCGTGTCGTATACGCGCACCGCTTCGTTGACTTCGACGCGCCCCGTATGGCTCACGGTTGGCGACAACTCAATCTCGCGGAAAGGAACCCGGATGCCCGCATGAATTTTCCCCTCCACAAACACTTTCGTTGATTTCGGCAGCATCTCGCGACTGTGCGCCTCGCCATTCCCGTTCTTCGGTGCAATCATCTCTCTCCTTCTCTCCAATAAAAAACCGACACCACGAACCAGGTGTCGGCTTCACAACGTGTTTCCCTACGCCAGCATTACCTGGGTCAGGTTCTATGGGTCTCCCGCCTCGTGCGGAATCTCAGCCCCGAAAGGCTCCCCAAACGAATCTGCCTATGAAATTGTCAATTGAACGACTTGCCGCAGCCACAGCTCGAATGCACGTTCGGGTTCTTGATCTTGAATCCCGAACCCTGCAGGCTGTCCACATAATCAATCTCGCTGCCCTTCAGAAAATTCATGCTCATCGGATCGATGACCACCTCGACCCCGTCCTGCGCCACCACTTCATCCTCGGCCTTCTTATCATCGAACGCCATCCCGTACTCCATACCCGAGCACCCGCCCGCGTCCACATACACGCGCAAAGGTTTCCCCTGCTTGTCCTCGTCGGTCTGCAGCGTCTTGATATGCTTCGTGGCGTTTTCCGTAAGTGTAATCATGTCATTCTCCACCAAACTGCACTCCAAATGTAACAAGCTCGCCCCCCGATGTCAAACCCCTGTGCCGTTGCCGCTCACTCAATCACCACCGCGCCATAACCCACCACCCGCGTGAAATCGCCGCTGACGTCGCCGCTCGTGCGGTAATCGAGCAACTCAGCGCGTTTCGCCCCCAGTTTCTTCGCCGCATGCAACACAATGTAGGTCGACGCAACACCGCACATCGAAACTTCCACGTCGATCACATGGTCCATCAGGGCGTCTTCATCCAGCTTTACAACGGCATCCAGCACCAACTTGTCTTTGATGTGCGAAGTTTCCTGGTCTTCGTAGTGGTTAAGGTCAGTCGAGGCCAGCAACAGAACGGGCTTCCCGAATTCCTGCACCGTCTGGGCAATGGCCCCGCCAATCTCGCGCAGATCGCTGCGTCCACCGCTTTCCGGCCAGCCGCCACCGATAAGTATGGGTACGATCCGCACGTTCGGGTTGGCGCGCAATAGCATGGGAATCTGTACTTCCAACGAGTGTTCGCCGCCATGGGCACGCGCGTCTTCAGCTAGCAATTCGCAATTGTCCAACAACTCGGCGGCCAGTGGTTCGGCAATCGGGACGTCGCCAACCGGCGTGCGCCATGAACCGGAACCGTACACAGCGTACTTACTACCAATACCTTGATGATTCGGGCCGACCAGAATGACGCGGTCCGTGATTTCCACCTGGGAATAAACGAAACCGGCCGTACGACCCGAATACGTCCATCCCGCATGTGGACAAACGACGGCAACAGCACGGCGCTTCGACGCCGACAAAGGAATGAATGTCTGCAGCGCGGCATCGACCTCCGACGCCGTCCCTGGATAGAACTGCCCGGCTACTGCGGGTGGACGAACCATGATTTACCCCTTTGACCACTACCGCGTTGACTAGGATACCACCACCCGGATTGCTTCCGCAAGGACACTCATCACCCGATCCAGTTGCGCGGCGCTGATACAATACGGCGGCATAAGAACGATCGTATTCCCAATCGGTCGCGTTAATACTCCCCGCAGCCGCATCTCCGCGCACACTTTCATGCCCATCTTGTCCGTCAGCGGGAACGGCTCCTTCGTGGTCACGTCTTTAAATAATTCCACCGCTCCGATCATTCCCAAGCAGCGCACATCCCCGACATGCGGCAGCTCACGCAAACCCTCTAGTCCTCCCCGCAACTGCCCGCAAAGCTGTGGCAATTTCTCCAGAGTCCGTTCCTCCTCAAAGACCCGCAAATTCGCCAAGGCCGCGACGCACCCGAGTTGATTGCCGGTGTAGCTATGCCCGTGAAAGAATGTCTTGAACTCGCTGTAATCACCGAGGAACGCGCCGAATACCTCCTCAGTCGTCAGCGTCGCTGCCAGCGGCAGATAGCCGCCCGTCAATCCCTTCGCCACTGCCATCAAATCGGGTGTCACTCCTTCATGCTCGCAGGCGAACATCTTCCCCGTGCGTCCAAAGCCCGTCATGACCTCGTCCACGATCAGCAGCGCGCCGTTTTGCATGCAGAACGCGCGCAATTCCTTCAACAACCCGCGCGGCCACAACTTCATTCCACCCGCCCCCTGAATCATCGGCTCGATCACTGCCGCCGCCAACGTACTGTCCGCCACGCTCCGCAGTTGCGCCATGTCCTTCACGCGGATCACATCAAACAGCAACGGCTTGAACGTTGCGTGAAACAGGTCGATCCCGCCAAGACTGACCGCGCCAAGCGTATCACCGTGATAGGCATCCGCAAACGCGACGAACTTTGTGCGCTGCGGTTGCTGCTGATGCTGCCAGTACTGCAGCGCCATCTTGATCGCGACTTCCATCGCGGTCGAGCCGTCGTCCGAATAGAACACCCGCGTCAACCCGCGCGGCGCGATGTTGACCAGCTTCTCCGCCAATTGGATGGCCGGCGCATTCGAAAGACCGAGAAATGATGAATGCGCAATTTGGTCGAGCTGATCCTTGATCGCCTGCGTGATCGCGGGATGCCGGTGCCCATGCAGGTTGGTCCAAATCGAAGAGTTGGCGTCGATATACTCGCGCCCGTTCGTGTCCCGAAGAATCGCACCCTCTCCCGACTCGATAATGACCGGCTCCTCCGCCAGCCAATCCTTCATCTGTGTGAACGGATGCCAGAGGAAGCGATGATCTTTGTCAGCGAGCGAGGTCACCGAACTCCTTCAAGAACCGTTCAATGTCCGGCGGTTCATGCGCCGCCGTTACGGTCACACGCAAGCGCGCCTTGCCTTTGGGCACACTCGGGAATCGGATCGCGGGGACAAAAATGCCGTTCTCCTGCAACTGGCGCGAGACTTCAACAGCCTGGCCTTCATCGCCGACGATGATCGGGATGATCGGACTCCGCGATTCATTCAGAACGCCAACCGCCGATAAGCCATTCTTCAGTGCGCTCACATTCCGCCAGAGCCGGTCACGGCGCTGGTGGCCGTCCTCGCTCATCACGAAATCAACCGCCGCCACTGCCGCCGCGCATATTGCCGGCGGCAGTGCCGTCGAATAGATCAGGCTGCGGGCGCGATTCCGCAAGAAGTCGATCAGCGGCTGCGAGCCCACGACAAAGCCGCCTGCGCACCCGAGCGCCTTGCTGAGCGTTCCCAGCGTGATGTCAATCTGGCCCTCAACGGCTGCGGCTTCCGCGATGCCGCGACGGTTACCCGCGTATAATCCCGTCGCATGCGCTTCATCGATCATCAACCACGCGCCGTACTTCTCTTTCAAGGCGACGATTTCAGCCAACGGAGCCAGATCACCGTCCATCGAGAACACCGTCTCGGTCACGATCAGCTTGCGACGGAAAGCGTCGCCCTGCTGGAGAATAGCCTCCAGCTTCGTGAGGTTCTTATGCGGATACACCCGAATGGTCGCGCCGCTCTGTCGCGCGCCATCGATGATGCTGGCGTGGTCGAGCTTGTCGAGGATGACCATGTCGCCCTCGCCAACCAGCGCGGTAATGGCGCCGATGTTGGCCGCATAACCACTTCCGAAAACGATCGCCGCCTCCTTGGCCTTGAACGCGGCGAGCTTCCGCTCCAGGTCTTCGTATGGTTGCAGGTTGCCGCAAACGAGACGTGACCCACCCGCGCCGACCCCATACGTTTCAATTGCCGCCGCCGCCGCCCCTTTTATTACAGGGTCGTTTGCCAGCCCGAGATAATCATTGCTGGAGAAGTTAAGCAATTCATGACCGTCAACGACAATGCGCGGGCCCTGCGCCGAGGTGAGTGTTCGCAGGCTCCGGTACAGGCCCTCCGCGCGGGTCTTGTCGAGATCAACACCGAGTTGGTCATTCAAATGTGACATTCGCGGGCGCGGATTCTTTCGGCGCAATCGGCAACGGCTTGTAGATGACGATGGCGTGGGTGTCGACCCGATACCGCAGTCCGGCTCCTTCGGTCACGTATTTTAACATGTCGCCAAGAGGGATATCGTGAAGATTTAGCGTGACCCTGGCGGTCTTCGACGCCTCGGGGGCTTGCCACACGAAATTGATCGGCGTCTTGTCCCCGGAAACCTTTTGGCCGTCCGCCTGTAAAAGGCCAATCACTTCCGTCACGGTCGTATCGCGTACATTCAACTCGTGGATCGTCGTGGCATCCAGTTTATGCCGCAGGTCGGAAGATGAATTCTGCTGGCGCTTCTTTTCCTGGATCTCCTCCAACAGCTGCTTCACGGTCGGCTGTTTCGGATCCTGGAACAGGATCTTGCTGCATTGTTGCTCGGCTTCGTCGTACAGCCCCATCCGCGCCAGGAGGATCGCCCCCTGCAGTATTTCACCCATTTGGGCATCGGTAAGTTTCGCCACGCGGCTTGTCGTCGGCGCTGCCTCGCCGGCCAACCTTGTTGTGGTTCCCCAGAAAAAGGCGGCCACCACCAGTCCGCCACAACACCAACTACGAACACTATTTGGCTTCATCAAAAAGCACCTCTCCTCCCACCATTGAAAAACTCACTGCCTTGTTCGCAAACACGATCGCCTCATACGGATCGCCGCCCGCCCCTTCCAAAGGCGCCGCAATCAAATCCGCCCCCGCGCCGGGCGTGATTACCCCAAGCTTTCCGGACTGGTTCAACGCCCGCGCCGCGTTCACCGTGCACATTTCCAACAATTCCTGTGGCGGCAGGAGCGGGAGGATCTGCGCCAATTGCTGCATTTCGTCGAGCATGTTCAGCGAATCGTTACTCGCCAGGCTGTCGGTGCCCAGGCAGACGTTGATCCCTTGCTTCTTCATGGTCTCTAGAAAAGGCATGCCGCGGTGGAAGAAATGATGCGTCTTTGGGCAATGTACCACATGCGTCCCCGTCCGCCTCAGGAGAGTGATGTCCAGCGGTGTCAGACAATTCGTGTGCGCGGCGATACAGCCGGGCCCAAGCACTCCATATTCGGACAACAACTGGACCGGTCCCACCCGTTTACAGTCGCTCATGTCGCGGCCGGCGCGCAGAAAGTAATCGTGCATTTGTCCCGTGCCGCGCCGAACCATATCGTCCTCTTCCTCCGATTCAGCAACGTGAGTCGTCAACGGAATGTTTCGCCCATGCGCATATTGCGCGGACAACCGGTACAATTCCCCGCTCACTGTGTAAGGGGCATGCGGTGAAAGTCCGAAGCCTCCTCGCGTGATCGAATGCGCGGCGATGAACTCCAGCGCCCCCGTGGCCACTGCCTTTGCCTCTTCCGCGCGGTTGAGGTCAATGAGCTCAAGGCACCACCACACGCGCAGCTTCGTCGGCAGGACCTGCTCGAGCAATCCGGGAAACGACTCGATATTTACCACCGTCGTTGTCCCGGAGCGCGCCAACATACCGAGCCCGCGTTGAATCCCGTCCACGAAATCTTTTTCCGGGTGTAATTGTTTTGCCGCAACCAACTGCAGGATCCATGCGGTGAAGCTGCCGTGCCATTCGACCTCGCCGTGCAGGCGGGTGTAATCGAGGTGACAATGAGCGTTGATGAGGCCGGGCGCAAGCACGCGTTCTCCCAGGTCGTGCACTTCGCCGGTATGCGCCGCGCGGATTTCGGACGTCCTGCCGACCGCCACGATGTCGCCGCCTTCCACGACCACGGCGCCGTCCTCAATCGGCGACTGATCCATCGGCAACACGTGACGAGCGCGAATAATCATGCTTTCATTCACCCTGATCGCACGGCACCCGGATTCGTTCGATGGATCGCGCCCGTCCGGAGTTCTCATCCACATCGACGATCACGCCGCACAGCGCAACGTTACCTTCCGCAACCTCCATCTTCTGCGGCAACTGCGTCAGAAATCGGCGCAATACCGCGTCGACGTCCCGCCCCAGCACCGAGTCATGCGGGCCACACATGCCGACGTCGGAGATATAGGCCGTGCCTTTCGGCAGAACCTGTTCGTCGGCGGTGGCGACATGTGTATGGGTTCCAACCACGACGCTCACCTTCCCATCCAAAAACCTGCCCATTGCAATTTTCTCGCTGGTGGCTTCGGCGTGCATGTCCACCAGGATAATATTCGTCCGCTTCCGCATCCGCGCAACTTCCGCTTCCGCCGCGCGGAATGGGCAGTCGGTATTGGGCATGAACACGCGACCAATAAGATTGATCACCCCGACTGGAGGTAACCCGTCCCGTTGCACCACCGTCGATCCCCTGCCGGGAGCCGACGCGGGAAAGTTGAGCGGCCGCAGCAGCCGGGGTTCGCGTTCGATGACTTCGTAGACTTCCTTCTGGTCCCACACGTGGTCACCGGAGGTGATGACTTCTACACCGCTGGCGAGCAATGCATCCACGGTCGAGGCCGTCAGTCCCGCCCCGTGCGCGCTGTTTTCGCCGTTCGCAATTACGAAATCGATGTCCCGCTCCTGTTGCAACCTCGGCACAAGCGTGGCGACTGCCCGTCGGCCCGGCTTGCCGACGACATCGCCAATGAAAAGAATCCTCACTTGGCGTACTCCACCGCGCGCATTTCGCGCACGACGATGACCTTGATTTGACCAGGGTACTGCAGTTCCTGCTCGATTTTCTTGCTGATGTTGCGCGCGAGCTGGATGGCTTCGTCGTCCGTGACGGCATTGGGCTGGACAAAGATGCGGATCTCGCGGCCGGCTTGCAACGCGTAACTCTTGTCCACACCGGGGAAGGCGTTCGCCACCGCCTCCAACTTCTCCAGGCGCTGCAGGTAGAGTTCCATGCTCTCGCTGCGCGCCCCGGGACGCGACGCGCTGATCGCATCGGCGGCGCTCGCGAGGACGCCGTACGTCGTCAGGGGTTCGACTTCGTGATGATGGCAAGCCACACCCTGCCACACTTCTTCCGGTTCCCCGTATTTCTTGAGAAGTTCAGCGCCAATCGCGGCATGGGAACCATCGACTTCATGATCGACCGCCTTGCCAATGTCGTGAAACAAGCCGACGCGCTTGGCGATCTGCTGGTTCAGGCCAAGTTCTGCCGCCATGATACCTTCAATTCCGGCAACTTCCACCGAGTGGTCGAGCACATTTTGCGCAAAGCTATGGCGGAACTTGAGCCGCCCGAGAAGTTTCATCACTTCGGGATGCACCTTCTGCAATCCCACCCGATACACTGCATCCTCGCCCGCCTTGTGAATCAACGTCTCCAATTCCTCACTGACTTTCGCGACTTCCTCCTCAATGCGCGCGGGATTGATACGCCCGTCCAGAATCAGGCGCGTCAAAGTCTGCCGCGCGAGTTCCCGACGGACCGGGTCAAAGCCGCTGAGCACGACCGCTTGCGGCGTATCGTCGATGAGTACGTTGATTCCCGTCGCGGACTCGAACGCGCGGATGTTGCGGCCTTCGCGTCCGATGATGCGGCCCTTCATCTCTTCACTCGGAAGCGCGACCGTGCAACTCGTGGTCGTCTGGACGTGATTCGACGCGCAGCGCTCGATGGCGATGGTGATGGTCCGTTTCGCTTCGCGCTCGGCCTGCAGTTTGGCCTCTTCCAGGATGCGCCGGGTCATCGCGGCCGCTTCCGCGTGTACGTCTTCCTGCAGTTGTGAAAGCAACAATCGCTTGGCTTCCACGGCGCTGAGGCCCGCCACTCGCTGGAGTTCCTGATGGGTCAGCCGCTTCAATTCCTCAACTTCAGCCTGGATCTTGTGAAGCTCCTTTTCACGATCGAGAACGTGCGCCTCTTTCCGGGTGACTTCCTCGGTTTTGCGGTCGAATAGATCAACCTTGCGATCCAGGTTCGATTCACGCTGCATCACCCGTTTCTCCATCTCGCCCAGTTCCTGCCGGCGATCCTTGGTTTCCCTGTCAAACTGCTCGCGGGCCTTGAAGGCTTCGTCCTGCGCTTTGCCCCGCGCATCGCGCAACATGTTTTCGACTTCCTTCCGCGCCGCTTCAATAATCCCACCGGCCAGTTTTGTGTCAGCTTGCGCCTTGGCATGGCTGATGAACCAGCCGAGCGCAAGGCCCACAACCATGGCGATGATAAGACCAATAATGGTTGTAATCATTTTGGGTTACCCCGTGTTTTTAACACTCGTTTTTCCGTCACAATAAAGTCCACAGGTACGTCATGCGCCTCCGTTGGGACCTCGTTCAGTAATTGGAAATCGTAGGCCAGCGCGATTTTTGCACCGCGCACCTCTCGCAGAAGGCGGTCGAAATACCCCTTCCCGTGGCCCAAACGATTTCCCGTTTCGTCGAACGCCAACCCGGGCACCAGCGCGACGTCGATCCCATCGCACGCGACTGGCCTTACCGCCTCGGTTTTGGGTTCCAGAATTCCAAATCTTCCTGCCGTCAGGTCCAACGCGAAATCGCGTAGTTCGGAAGCAACGTACTGTTCTTTGGCTCCGTCAAACCACGGAACACACACCTGCCGGCCCATCGCGAGCAATTGCTGGATCAGTCCGCGCGTGCCCACTTCCGCTTCCTTTGAAACATACACCAACAATCGTGACGCCGTGGCAAACTCACCCAGCACCGACAGCCGTTCCCAGATGTCGGCACTCTTCACCCGCGCATCGGCCGCGCTCTGTGCGGCGAGCCGGGCCCGCATCTGTTCACGCAGTTCTTCCTTGGTCGCCGCGAGCGTCACGGACGACCTCCCTGCTTGTTGAGGAGTTGCTTCCATTTCTCCATTCGCTCGCGCACTTTGAGTTCAAACCCTTGATCGCTCGGCTCGTAATACTTGCGATGCTCGGGGAGGTGTTCTTGTTCGACGACATGGCCCTCGAAATCGTGCGCGTACTTGTATCCCTTCCCGTGGCCGAGCCGCTCGGCACCCTTGTAGTGCGTGTCTTTGAGGTGGTCGGGCACAGGAAGCGTGCGCCCTTGTTCCACGTCAGCTTTCGCGCTCCAGATCCCCTTGGCGCTGGCGTTTGACTTTGGCGCGGTCGCGCAATATACCGTCGCTTCGGCCAATGGCAACTCCCCTTCGGGCCAGCCGATAAATTCCACCGCGTGATGCGCGGCGACAGCCAGGACCAGCGCTTGGGGATCGGCCAGGCCTATGTCCTCGGCTGCCAGGATCGTGATGCGTCGCGCAATAAATCGAGGGTCTTCTCCTGCGACCACCATTTTCGCGAGCCAGTACAACGCCGCATCGGGATCACTGCCCCGCATCGACTTGATGAACGCCGAGATGGTGTCGTAATGTTCATCCTCATCTCCGTCGTACACCACTGCCTTCTTCTGGATTGATTCCTCGGCAATTGCCTTCGTGATGTGCCCCGAAGGTGTCGTGAGCGCGCCGATTTCCAGCGAGTTGAGTGCCTTGCGCGCGTCACCGTCACAGGCGGTAGCGAGGAAATCGAGGGCCTCGTCGTCCACCTGCAACTTCTTCTCACCGAGGCCGCGTTCCTTGTCGGCGAGCGCGCGTTTCAATAAGTCCTTCACCTCGGCAGGTGTGAGCGGTTTGAGCTGAAAAATCTGCGACCGCGAAACGAGCGGCGAGTTTACATAGAAAAATGGATTGTGTGTCGTCGCGCCGATGAGACGTACGGTACCGTTCTCGACATCCGGCAGCAACACGTCCTGCTGCGCCTTGTTGAAGCGGTGAATCTCGTCGATAAAGAGGATCGTCCGTTGACCGGTGTTGGCGAGACGGTTCGCGGCGGTCGCAATGACGCGGCGGATATCGGCCACGTTCGACTCGACACCGCTGAGACGCTCGAATTTGCTCTTGGTCGCGTTGGCGATGACCTGCGCGAGGGATGTTTTACCCGTTCCCGGCGGCCCATAAAGAATGATCGAACTGATGCGGTCGGCGGTGATGGCGCGCCAGAGCAGTTTGCCTTCGCCGAGAATGTGGCGTTGGCCGGCGAAGTCTTCCAGGGTTTGCGGTCGCATCCGCGTGGCCAGTGGAGCGGTGGCGCGGTCCGCCGCCTCCGCCGTTTTGGCGGGTTCCGCGGATTGGTTGGAGAATAGGTTCTCGGTCATGGCCACCAATCTGACCCGGCGTTGCCAACCGTGTGGGATCTGTGACGTTGACCGACAGGAGCCGAACGCCTCGCGCGGCGGGAGCCAAAAACGAAATACCCCGCCGTAATGCCGTTCGAACGATCTCTTTTGAACCCCTAACTAATAGGGGGCTCTGTCGGCTGCTTCGTGCTTCCAATGAAGGCATGCAGTCCACAACCGAACTCCGAGCTCCGTCAATGACGGTATTGGCTCAAAGAATCTTCGTTCATCACGAACATGGCAGGGTATTTCGAAAAACTTGCCTTGGCAAAGAACACCGGCGACCACCGTCGCCCGCACGAACCTTAATAATCCGCTTCGGTATCGATTTCAAGAAGTTTCCAGTCATAATTATGGTCGCCGCCTACCTGCCCCGCACATGTCCGTCAGCTTTCGCGAATCTCACACTTCAATGTCTGCAACAACGAGCGCTTCAACTGGTCGTGCGCCCCGTTGATTTCCGTGTCGGTCAATGTTCTGTCCGGCGCGCGAAACGTCAACGAGTACGCCATGGATTTCTTGCCCGTTGGTATTGAACTACCACGATAAATATCAAAAAGCTCGACCCGTTCCAAGAATTTATTTGGGTTTTTCGCAATCGCCGCGATAACGTCACCATGTTGCTGGCCTTCCTCGACGACCAACGCCATGTCCCGCACCACCGCCGGAAATTTCGGAAGTTCACGGAACGTCCGTTCGGCCTCTTCCACCGCCAGCAAGGGATTCAATTCGGTCTCCGCCACGTACACCGCATCACGGAGATCGAGCTTTTTTGCCTGCGCCGGTGAAATCGTTTTAATCTCGGCAACAACAGAAACCCCGAGCGTCTCCCCCAGTTCCTCCAGCGCGCCCTTCACATCGTAGTAATCCAGTTTGGAATCCCGCACTCCCGTCTCCCAGGAATGCGGTTCGCGCCGCCCGGTCACCGCCAGCGCCAGATGCAAGGATTCCTTTCCATCTGTGGCAAACACCCGTCCGATTTCGAAGAGTCGCACGTCGTACTGGTGTCGTGACACATTCGTGCGCAAGTTCGCCAACAACCCCGGTGCGAGGGACGAGCGGAGCGCGTGTTGTTCGGCAGTCAACGGATTCTGCAGCTTAAGATCTCCCTGCTCGCCCAGCGTCTGGTTCTGTGCCTCGTGAAAACCCAGCGCAGATAGAATTTGACGGATACGTGCGCGCGCATTCCACTGCGCATCGAATCCCGACACGACAGGGCGCGCGGGCTGCATCTTCGCGGGAATCTTCTCCACACCGTGAATGCGGCACACTTCCTCGATCAAATCCACTTCACGCTCCAAGTCCACTCGGAAAGTGGGCACTTCGACCTCGCACGACTGGGCATCCGATGAAACCACCAATAGCGAAAGTCCCGTGAAAATATTTTTCACAGTCTCGGCCGGCACTTCGATTCCGAGCAGGCGATTCACCTGAGTGTAGCGACAGCGCACACGACGTTTCTCAATTGGTTTTGCCAGGGTGTCGATGATTCCGCGCGCGATTTGCCCGCCGGCGAGTTGCTGAATCAGTTGGGCCGCGCGGTTGCTCGCCCACGTCACCTGCCCAATGTCCGCGCCGCGTTCGAAGCGATAGCTGGAATCGCTCGACAAACCACATTGCTTGGAGGTCTTGCGGATACTCGACGGCAGGAACCACGCGCTCTCCAACAACACATCGGTCGTCTGTTCACGAATTTCGCTCTCTTTGCCGCCCATGATCCCGGCCAGAGCCACGGCCCGATTGGCGTCGGCAATCACGAGCATGTCGGGAGTCAGTTCGTGTTGGGTCCCATCGATGGCCACGAATCGCTCACCATTGTTCGCGCGGCGCACCACGATGCGCTGCTCGCTGAGCAGCTTGTAATCAAAAGCATGCAACGGATGACCGCATTCGAGCAGGACGTAATTCGTCGCGTCAACGACGTTGTTCACCGAACGCAAGCCGACTTTCTCCAGAATCTGCTTCAACCACGCCGGGCTCGGCCCGATCTTCACGCCTTGAATCACGCGTGCCGCGTAACGCGGACATAAATCTGGCGCATCGACCGTTACCGAAGTGAGTTTTTCGACCGGTTCTCCAGACTCCGGAACAGTGATCTCAGGAAACTTGAGCGCATTACCTGTGAGCGCAGAAACCTCTCGCGCGATGCCGATGACGCTCAGCCAGTCGGGCCGGTTCGGTGTGACCTCGATGTCGAATACCGTATCGCCCGGACCGAGATACTCGGTGAATCTCGTTCCCACGGGCGCATCCACCGGCAAAATGAGCAAGCCGTCTTCGCCCTTCGGCAACCCAAGCTCTTCCGCCGAACACATCATGCCCTGTGATTCGGTACCGCGCAGCTTCGAAACCTTGATGGTGAACCCGCCCGCCATCTCGGCGCCGGGGAGCGCCAGCGGCACCTTGTCGCCCACCTTGTAGTTCTTCGCGCCACACACGATCTGACGTTCGCCGTTGCCATCATTGACACGACAGACGGACAATTTATCGGCATTGGGGTGTTTCTCACTGGAAAGGATCTGCCCGATGACGACTTGCTCCGGGATTTTGCCGCCGAGACTGACAACGTCTTCAACCTCAATCCCCGCAAACGTTAGCTTCTCCGCCAACTCCGCCGGCGACCAGGCGAAATCAACGTACTGCTTCAGCCAGTTGTAGGTAAATTTCATCTTGCGGATGAAACTGTAACGATTCGTACAAATGGCGTCGAGTATTTACTGATGCAGTACCCGCAGGATGAGTTCCGCGACCTCCACGTAGGCGTTGCCCCATGCTTGTGGCCGCAAGAGCTGGAATGGCAGGCCCGGAGATCCTACAAATGGCCGCAGTACCCACGCCATTTGAATCCCGACGAACCAATAGAGGGTGATCCACCCGTTAGCGAGAGGACGATGTCGCGGGTTGGATGCAATCAACGGGCGGTACATGCTGTTCATTTTCCACTGACCGCAGACGGTTGCCACCGCGAACATAATCCCACTCCACAACAGCATGAACGAGTACCCCGTCGTCGAGAGGTTCATGAGTTCAGTAATGGGTGCCAGCGCGGCGAGCACGATCGCGGTGAGGGATTGAAATCCGAGCACGGCGTTGACGACCCGCGGGAAATCATCGCGCAGTCCCGCCAGCGCGTTCAGTACGTAGAACGATGGGAAGCAGAGCGCGAAGGTGGCCAGGAACAGCACCGGTACTTTGGCACCTGAGAGCGCAATCTGTTTCCATCCGTCTCCCTCCAGTCCATGGAAACTCCCCATGACCGCACCGTAGATCGCCCCGCAAACTGCCACCATTCGTACTTGTGCCCAGAACCGGGAACGTTCCGCGCCCGCTCGCGCGAACAATCCTTCGGCCCGCAAGAATTCTTCCACGCTGACGAGCAGGGATGTCATGGCATCACGAGAAAACACTTACCACCGCATGCCACACGCCAAGAAAGAAGTTTCCCTCTTTGCCGCAGAACCACATGAACGGCGCCTTCGGGTCGCTAATGAACGGTCGCAGAACCCAGCCCATCTGCGCTCCGACGACTGCGTAGATCAATATCCAGACGCGAAACAGCGACTTCACCTGCCGGTCCGACTGGCTCGGCAAGGGCGGCTGGATCATGGGCGGCACGTTCCCTGCCGCTTCAACTTTCGGCGCGAGCAGGATTCGCAGCGCCTTCCACAACACGCCCACCCCGAGCACTCCCGCCACGGCACAGAAAGCGACATTCAGCAAAACCATGAAGGGATGGTTCTCCGTGCTCAGCGCGAAGAATCCAACAATCGGTCCAAACGACGCCAGGACCGTCACGGTGAGGGCCACAATCGCCAGCAACACCCGTAACATCTGCGCAAACGACAATCGAGACCCCAGCAACGCGCTAAAGACGTACAGTGACGGAAAACAAATCACCAACGTCATGAGGAACAACGTCGGCATTTTCCACGTGTCTGCCGCCACTTGCCGCCACTCTGGCACTGCGCGGGAGAAGATCGCGTACCAACCCATGAAAAACCCATACACCGCGGCGAGCAACACGATTCCCACGACCAGATAACTCGCGCGCACGTCACGCAGTGCGTCGTCCGCCAGCGCCGACTCCTGCCGCCGCAACAACTGGTCCACCTGTCGCCACAATTGATTCATCCGTCGCCTCCGATCCTTTCTTCGGCAGGCTGCCAGAAGGAACGCATTCCCAGTGCCCTCGTGCATCACCCACCGGGCAGCCTGCCATCGTTTCGAGTCTAAATACTTTGCAACACAAAGTATCTACCGCCTCTTCTGACAGCGCGGAATGGTGAGTGTTCAAACAGAAGCGGAAATGGCGCGGTTTTGGTTGCGAATAGTCTCCAATTCCCCGGTAGCGCGCCAGGCGAACCAGAGTGGGATAAATCCGACAACACCAAACGAACAGTCAATCAGCCGCCAGAAGAATGGGATCCCGCGAATTGGACCGCAAATCAAGGCGAGCGCTACAACCAATCCACAAGCCATCATCCCCGCGGCACCGTTTGAAGTGAACGTGCTGCTTCAACCAGTCCTATCAGTGAGGCTTGTATCCGGCTTCTGCCAGAAATCGTCGTGCCGCTTCCGCCTCTTCCGACGGAACTTCAATTCGCCCCATTACACTGCCTTTCGTGCCACGCCTCAAATCTTGCGGGTTAAACCCATTTGCGCGGAGCAATGACGCAATAAGATCCGCTTCGATGGCGCTGTCGCATCGGCAGACTGTTGTGAACAACGCATTCATGCGTCCTCAGAACTGCTCCAAAAACCTCACATCATTCTCCGTGAATAGCCGGATGTCGTTGATGGACCACGTGATCAGGGCGAGGCGTTCGATGCCGAAGCCGAAGGCCCAGCCGGTGTATTCGTCGTCAGGGTAGCCGACGGCCTTGAAGACAGTGGGATCCACCATCCCGCAGCCGCCGAGTTCAACCCATTCCTTGCCGCGGGAGCGGAAGTACGGCGTGCTGAGGTCGATTTCAAAACTCGGCTCGGTGTACGGGAAGAAATGCGGACGAAACCGCACTTTCGTCTCGGGGTCGAGCAGTTGCTGGAAGAAGAATTCAACGGTGCCCTTGAGGTCCGCGACGGTGACGTTTTTATCCACATACAAGCCTTCGACCTGGTGGAATGTCGGGCTGTGCGTGGCGTCGAGTTCGTCCCGGCGGAAGCAGCGGCCAAGGGCGACGATGCGAATCGGCGGCTTCTGCTTCATCATCGTGCGGACTTGCACCGGCGATGTATGGGTCCGCAACAAATAGCGGCCGAGCTTCGGATCCGGCGGCATCGCCTTCGGGTCGATATAGAACGTATCCTGCATGTCGCGCGCGGGATGGTTCGCGGGTGTGTTCAATGCGTCGAAGCAATGCCATTCGTCCTCGATCTCAGGCCCGTCTTCCACGGCAAATCCCATGCGGCGAAAAACCGCGACAATGCGCTCGGAAACCTGTGTCAGCGGATGCAAATGGCCGAGCCGGTGTCGTCGTCCCGGTAACGTCGTATCAATTGCCGGGCCGGAGGTGGCGACTTTCGCTTCCAATTCCTCGCGTTTCGCCGTGATCGCGGCGGTCAATGCGTTCTTGATGTCGTTGGCAAGTTTGCCGATGCGGGGCTTTTCCTCTTTCGGGAGTTTGCCAAGTTGCTCCAGCGCGGCGGACACAGTGCCGCTGCGACCAAGGTATTTGGCCTTGAGTTGGTCGAGTGCTGGCAGTTCGGTGCACGCCGCTACCGCGGCTTCCGCCTCGGCGCGGGCGGACTGAAGTTGTTGTTCGAGTTCCGTCATGGATGCGGCGGAACGGTAACGAAAGCTTGCGCAACACGCAAGCCGAACATCGAATGACCGAGAATAGCCTTTACCGTTGATGAAGCTTGGCGTAGATTTATTGGGTCGAGGGAGGAAAATCCTCATGATGATTGACTTGGATCACTTTGAAAGTACGCCACTAAACCGCGAGCCGTTTGAATTTCTGGTGGTACCGGAATTTGTGAAGGCTGACGCCCGCAAAGCGGTGAACGCCGATTATCCGCGCATCGAAAAACACGGCAGTTTCCCTTTGAGCGAGGTCAAATACGGCGCGGCGTTTGGCCAACTAATGAACGATTTGAACAGCGCGGAAATGCGGTCGGCATTTGAACGCAAATTCGGCCTCGACCTGAGTGGCCGTCCCACGATGGCCACCGTCCGCGGGCGCTGCTCGGAGAAGGACGGCCAGATTCATACGGATTCGACCACGAAAATCATCACGGTCCTCATTTACATGAATCCGAATTGGGAAACCGCCGGCGGTCGATTGCGGTTGCTGCGGTCCCCGGACAATCTCGACGACGTGATCCTGGAAGTGCCGCCGTCGGAGGGGACGCTGCTGGCGTTCAAACGCAGCGAGAACTCCTGGCATGGGCACAAACCTTTCAGCGGCGAGCGGCGCGTGATTCAATTCAATTGGGTCACCAGCGAAGACGTCGTCCGCCGCGAACAGGCCCGTCATCGGTTTTCCGCAACGCTGAAAAAGGTTTTCGCCTCGTGAGAGAAATGTTCCCGTGTTCGGAGTGAAGGCTGCATCACTGGTCACCGAGAATTTTTCACGCATTCTGCTGGTCAAACCGTCAGCGGTTGGTGATGTCGTTCATACGATCCCGCTGCTGGTAAAGTTGCGCGCGCGCTACCCGCAAGCGCGCATCGACTGGTTCATTACGCCGGAGAACGCCGATCTGGTCCGTCATCATCCCGCACTGTCTGGCGTGGTGCTTTTCAACCGGCGCAGCTTCGCGTCCTTCGGTCGCAACTGGCGGGCCACCACCGGCCCTTTTGAATTGCTCCGGCAGTTGCGGCGCACCCGCTACGATTTGGTGATCGATATGCACGGCCAGTTCCGGACGGCGGCGTTTGTTCGTGCCTCTGGGGCGCCCGTGCGCATTGGATTTGATCGACCAATCAAGCGCTTGCCCACGGAAACGGTCCATCATGAACTTCACAACGTTCCCTTGCATGGCTGGGCCGGCGCGCGTGAAGGTTCCTGGCTGGCGTATACCCATCGCATTCCGATTCCCACGCTGGACGTGCATGCCATCGACCGTTACCTCTGGGTCGGGAAAATGCTCGGTCTGGACAGTGAACCACCCGATCTGCGCATTTATTTGTCGCCCGAAATGGAGGGCCGGGTGGCGCAGTTGCTGGTCCGTCATGGCTTGAAAGAGTTTGCCGTACTGGCGCCAGGCACGATGTGGGAAACCAAGCACTGGTTGCCGGAGCGCTTTGCCGAAACCGGACGGCTCTTGACCCAGCGAGGGCTGGGCATTGTAGTGGTGGGCACTTCACGCGACAAAGACCGGTGTCGAATCGTGACGGACCTGTGCCCGGGTGCGGTCGATTTGTCCGGGCAAACCAGTGTCGGTGAACTGGCTGCCATCATCAAGCGATCCAAGGTGGCCGTCACCAATGATTCCGGTTCCATGCATCTCGCCGTAGCGATGGAGACACCCGTCGTCAGTATTTTTGGACCAACCAACCCAGTGCATATCGGGCCCTATGGACAGCCGGGCGCGGTGGTGCGGCTGGATCTGCCGTGTTCGCCGTGCAACTATCGCCGGCTAAGTCAGTGCCCGTTCGGGCATAAGTGCATGGAGCAGTTGACGGCCGCGATGGTGCTGGATCGCATCGACTCCCTGCCTCCGATTTCACTGGAAGCCAGTCGTCGCTGAGCCACACGATGAGGTGAGAATTCTTTCAGCGCCCGTGTTCGATGCGTTCCGCCAGCGACTCCGGTAGGCCAGCGGCGCGAATCTTTTTCTGCGTCATCCCGATGTCATAATCGACCCGGCGCAACTCGATGATATTCGCGATGAGGTCAAAAACAACGTAGGCCGATTTCGGATTACGGTCGCGCGGTTGGCCGATGGAACCGACATTGACGAAATATTTGCGACCCACCTCGATTTTGATCTTGGAGTAAAGCCCACCCTGAAGACCGGTCGGCCCGCGGACGAATGCGACCGGCACGTGCGTGTGACCGTTGAAGCAGACGGGGGTGTGCTGGTAATTAAAGCTGGCCTGGGCCGATAGCCTGTCGAAGACATAGGCCCACCGTTCGGGTAGATCGAGTGTTGCGTGGACGATGGTGAATGACTCAACATGGCGGACGTACTTAAGATCGCGCAACCAGTTCTTGTCTTCGGCGCTCAATTGCGTGCGTGTCCAGCGAATCGCCTCGGCGGCCATGGCGTTGAACCCCGTCAGATCCAGGTCGGACGCGCAGTACTCGTCGTGGTTGCCCATGATCACAGGGCAATCCAGGCTCCGGATAAGATTGAGGCATTCGTTCGGGTTGGGGCCGTAGCCCACGATGTCCCCCAGGCAAACGTAATGCGTGCACTTTTGCTCCTGCGCATCCTTCAGGACAGCTTCGAGTCCTTCGAGATTGGCGTGAATGTCACTCAGGATTGCATAGCGGAGGTCTGTCTTGGCCGTTGTCATGGTTGCGGTAGTGGTGGGGGGAATAAGCGCTGATTTTCGGGAATTTGCAATTCGTTTTCCAGTTGCCGTATCTCACGCTCGATAATACTCCAGGACTGCGCCACTTTCGTATGGTCCAGAAACCACAGACGCTTCCATTCTTCGTAAGCGGCCTGCGTTTGACCGCACTTCTCCAGGGCGCGCGGGTAAAAGCGCGCGACAAACTCGGGCGCGTTCGAAAAGCTGGCTGCTGTGCCGAAGTACTCGGCCGCCTTACAGAATGCCTCCTGACACGGCGGTTTGTCGCAGTCCTTGCTCAATTTCTCGTAATACAGCCACCCCATGGTGAAATACAGGTCATAGCGATTCGGGATATTTTCGATGCCGCGCGCGATAAACTCACGCGCCTTTTCATGCCACTCATGCTCGCGCTTGATACCTTCAGCCTTGGTGCGGTTTTTCGGGTCCGAAAGCACGCCGTAACCAATGTTCCAGGCCATGTGCCATTGACCGAGATCCCAAAACATCACGGCCTGCGGTTGCAGCGCGGCAACAATCTCGATATTTCTATATTGGCGGAGCCATTCCTTCTTCTCCCAGTAACCGTGACCGTTGATCCACAAAAAGTCCGCCACAATGCCACGCATTCCCGCCAGCAACGCAATGGCCAGGTTCTGGCCGATTGCCTCGCGGAGCTGGATCGTGACGCGCGCGCCGCCATACTTCAGCCGCGTCCGCTCCGCGCGGACAGAATTCTCCAGCGGCAGGAAGATCAGACCTGACCCCATGAGGAGGATGGCGACAAGTATCTTGAGTCGCATTGCCTAAATCTCCCGGCGGCTGAAGATCAAATGGGCGGTGACGACGATCACCGCCGCGCGCGCCAGCCCGTACACAATGACCTGGTCAACGTGTGCCCAGGGCACGGGATTACCGAGGTTGATGTCGTCCGCCAGACTGAACAGCCCAAAGTCAGGCACGATCGCCAACACCGCCATCGCCAGCCGATGACTGCCCCACATCTCGACAGCCGTCCCGCGCAACATGCCCGCCACGTAAATCATAAACGGCACCGCGACGTTAAAGACGAGGGACGTCGAGAATGTCGACACCAGAAGTGTAATCGACACCACCAGTATCGCCTTCACCAGGTCCGTTAGGACCGCCTTGACCAGGTTCACGTCAAGCACAGTGATCTTCACCTGCTGGATTTGCTTGTTCGCTTCCTCGGTGGCGTCGTGCGTCTCGCCAAGGTACGTCTGGCTCAACTCGCGGATCATACTCTGCTCCTTGATCCATAACACGGCACCGAACATGAGGCACATGGCTGCCATGCTCAGTACCAGCAAGAGCGCGCTGCCGTAAAACTTGCCGAGCAAAAACTCGAAGCGCCGCACGGGCTTCGCCAGGATGGTGTAGATCGTGCGGTTCTCCACCTCACTCGGCAACAACTGCGCCGTTCCCACAATCGCGATCAACGTACTGACGACGGAAATAACGCCCAGGCACGTGTCCTTGATCACCTTCAATTGTTCTTGTTCCCCAAGACTGTATTGCGAGAAGAAGATGGCCGACCCAATGAACACCAACCCGACAAGCAACAGAAAGATAAACACCTTTTGCCGGACCGCTTCGGTCAATGTGTTCACCCCAATCACACCGACGCGGCTCAGTGAAAAGCCGACTCTCTCGTGTTCCCGTTCTCCGGATCCCGCCGGCGCGGGACTTGCCGATGGTGTAGCAACAGCTTCAGTCATGATGTCCCATCCCCCGTTCGTCTTTCTTCAGCGCATCCAGGAACAGCGATTCCAGCGTCGTCTGTGGGTGCTCGACCGATACAATCGACGCCCCGGCAGCCCGGACCGCCTCCTCGACCCGCGCCCGTGCGGCGTCGGGCAAGTCTTGCACAGTAATGCTCAACCGCCGTTGATCACTGATGAGTGACTTGACATCGCCCTCCAGAATCATTTGCCCGAGATTCAACACGCCGATCCGGTCGCACACGTCTTGCACCTGGGCCAATAGATGGGAACTCAGCAAGACTGTCTTCCCCATGCCCTTCAACCGCAAAATCAAATCGCGTATGTCTTTGCTACCGATCGGATCCACACCTGCCGTTGGCTCGTCGAGCAGCAGTAGCTTGGGATCATGAATGAGGGCCTGCGCCAACCCGATGCGCTGCAACATGCCCTTCGAGTAGCCCGAAAGCCGACGGTCGCGCGCCCGCGCGAGGCCGACCAGGTCCAGCAACTCCTCGATGCGTTTCTTCAGCGGCGAGCCACCCATGCCACACAGCTTCCCGTAAAACTCCAGCGTCTCGGCGCCGGTCAGGTACCGATAGAAGTACGGGTTCTCAGGCAGAAAGCCGACGTGCAACCTTGACACGACCTTGTTGCACGGAACGTCAAAAAGCCACGCGCTACCATCCGTCGGCGAAATCAGATCGAGGATCAACTTCAGCGTCGTGCTCTTGCCCGAGCCGTTGGGCCCGAGCAAGCCGTACACTTCGCCCTCGCGCACGCGCAGGTTAAGTTTATCCAGCGCCAGCAGTCGGCCTTTGCGCCAACCCAAATCGTACTTCTTGGTCAGTTGTTCTGTTCGAATCGCATCCATTAGTATCGCACATCGAAACCGCGGAATTCGTCCGCGGCTTCCCTCCAATTCACGTCTGCATTGCGGATGTGGCTGCCGAGTTGGCTGGCCTGCACCGCCTCCAGAAACGCCCTCACTTCCTCCTCGGTGCCTTCGGCAACCAACTCCACCCGCCCGTCATTCAGGTTGCGGACATACCCCGTCAGCTCATATCCACAGGCGATTTCGCGCGCGGTGTAGCGAAACCCAACTCCCTGCACCCTGCCCGAGTAAAAGACCGTCGCACGCTTCCGCATAGACTCAAGCCGTCAGACTATCGACAAACCGTAACCCAGTCAAGCGAACGGGGGAGGAATACAAACCGACCGTTTCATTGTGAGCTTGCCTCCCGCCATGCCGCCGCGGTAGAGTTGGCCAGTCACCCCGGAAGGAGCGCTATGGCACTATTCGGCGGAATGTTTGGCGGCGGCGGACAGAAGCACCCCAATCTCGACCAGCTTGCGCTGGCCATCCACAACACCCTCAACTTGCAGCTCACTCCGCCCGGCGATGACGTCCTGGCGGTGACAGAGGCGCTGACGCATTTGGATCTTATCGGATTCCAAAACGCCCACAATCTGGAGGGCATGCAGGAATTGCTCCGGGCAAAATCATTACGCGCAACCATCGATTCATCGGCTCAAACACTCACGCTGTCCGTTGCCTCCCCGGAGGAAATCGACCGTGAATTGAAAGCCGAGCATGGCGCCGTCAAGGTGTTGCATGTCGGTGGCCATCATGCGAGCGTGCGCATTATCAAACCCCTCACCCCCGCTGCCGAGCCAGTCAAAGCAGCGGCCGGGCCCGCGGCTTCTACCGCCCCTCTACAACCCGAGGCCGCAGCAGTGCCACCCGCTTTCGAGCATCTCGAAGCCGTCGAACGCCTCTGCCCGGTGATTGTCGATACGTTCGTCAAGCACGGGCAGTTGACTACCGCTGACAAAGAAGTCCTCAAGAAAATTAAGCCGATCGATTACACACTCGAAGGGCGCATGGTCGCGTTGGAGCGCTGGAAAACAGAACTCTCGCGCCGCTCGCGCGGTATTCATGTCCAGCAAACCGGATCGACATCTCTCCTGGCCAGCAGCGCGGACAGCTCGCACCAATCCGAGGAAGCCTTGCTGCGACGGTTCGACACCTTGCTGCACTGGCTCAGCAAACTGATCAAGGCGCTCGAGCACAAAGGCTTCAAATTCCAGGGCAAGCCCGTCTGGCTCCCGCATTAAATATCAACCCGCTCCAATTCGTCCCCCAATCAGCCAGTCAGTATATCGACGGCTTTTCTTCCGTTTGATCTCCTGCTCTCGCTTCCGAGCAGCAGGCAGGTCCGGAAGTCGCTCCACATACGCCATCTCAAAAGGCCGTCGTGCACGAGTCGATTTGCTCTCTCCGGAATTATGCTCAACCAGCCTTCAGTGGGGATCGACCGAACATCCGACATACCTACCAACGACAGAGCTCGTGCGCGGGCGCGCTGGCGGAAAGCGCTTTCCGATCAAACCTCATTTGGGTGGGAACAAACCTTTCATTCCATCTGCCAACGCCGCCACTGGCACCACGTTGACCCGTGCGACTAGAGAATAACGCTGCGCGGTAGGTATTCTTCAGCATGACCCGATCACATTCGTCCACGGTATCCTCGACCGTAATTTCATTCGACATTTTTACTGCTTCCTTATTTTCCGTTCGATCGATTAATGGAGGTCGCGATTTCCCACCCGCCTCCGAGCGCTTTGTAAACGGCCACCAATGACGTCGCGGTTTGCGTCTGGCTGGCCGCGAGACGGTCTTGCGCCTCCAACAGGGAGCGCTCGGCATCGAGCACGCTGAGAAAGTCCGACGCGCCGGCTTCATAACGCTGGTGCGCCAAGTCGGACGCCTGTTGACTCGCTTGGGCGGATGCCTCCAAGAACCGTTGCCGTATCTGTTCGCGCTCAAAGTCCACCAATGCGTCTTCTGTTTCTTCCAAAGCCGTGATCACAGTCAGTTCGTAGGAAGCAAGCGATGCTTCGGCCCTGGCATCGGCGGCTTTGATACGTGCGTGCACACGGCCCAAGTCCAACGCGGCCCACGTGAGCTGCGGGCCGAACGTCCACGTGTCAGCACCTCCCTTCCCCAAGCCGGCAAATGTGCTGGCTTGCAGCCCTACGCTTCCAACGAATGTAACCCGAGGAAACAGGTCGGCGGTTGCGATGCCAATGCGTGCGGTCGCGCCTGCCAGTGAACGTTCAGCAGCGCGAATGTCGGGACGACGGCGCAGCAGTGCCTCAGGATCGCCTAGCGCAAGCGCAGGCATTGCCGCCGGCAACGAGCCCGGTGTGGAAAGTTCTGTCGGGAGAGCGTGCGGCTGCCGTCCGGTCAATACCGTGAGACGGTAAATCGCTTTCTGGATCGCGGCTTCCAGGGGTGGAATGGTCGAGAGAGTCAGATTGACCAGGGCGCGGCTGCGTGACACGTCAAAGTCTGTGCCACGCCCGCCTTCGAGGAGGGATTGTGTAATTTCGAGCGTCTTGGTTTGCACGTCAGCATTCTTGCGGGCTACCGCGAGCTGGTTTTGCTCTCCGCGCAGCTCAAAATAGTTCCGCGCAATTTCGGCGGTGAGACTGACAAGCACGTCTTGTCGCGTGGCTTCGACAGAACCGACGTCAGCAGTCGCAGCTTGCACGGAACGGCGGACACGGCCGAACAGGTCGAGTTCCCAAGTCGCATCAAAGCTGGCATCGTAAAGCTCGTTTTGGCGGAGATTGCGCGGCGTACCGGGCACTGCGGCCGCTTTGCTGAGGAGACTGTCCGTGTACCCCGCATTGGCTTGCACCGTGGGCGCGAGATCGAAGATCGCAAGCCGGCGGAGAGCCCGGGCTTCCTTGAGGTTGGCTGTGGCTATGCGCAGATTGTGATTGTGCGCAATCGCCTGGGCAACAAGATCGCTGAGCGTTGCATCGCCGAAGCCGTTCCACCACGTGGCGAGCGCCGTTTCGTCTGCCGCCGCAGTATTGGTCGGGGCGTTCGCAAACGAAGCGGCGACCGAGGTTTGCGGCGGGTTGTAGTTCGGGCCGACCGCGCAGCCGGTCAGGATCACCAGTGCCACGATCGCAGCGATTTGCTCTTCAATGTGCTTCATGGGGTGTGGGATTGACCGCAATTTCGGCTGCGGGCTGATCTTCGGTTGCCTTGCGCGCCGTCAATCTGCGGATGACGACATAGAATACCGGGGTGAGAAAGAGCCCGAAGAAGGTGACGCCGATCATTCCGAAGAAGACCACGGTTCCCAGCGCCTGACGCATTTCGCTGCCCGCGCCGGTGGCGACGATGAGCGGCAGGACGCCGAAGATGAACGCGAAGCTGGTCATGAGGATGGGTCGCAGACGCAGACGGGCCGCTTCGATGGCCGCCGTGCGCGCCGACATTTTGGGATCATGTTCCTGCTGCTGCTTCGCGAACTCGACGATCAGCACCGCGTTCTTCACGCTCATTCCCGCCAGAACGATAAAGCCAATCTGGGTGAAGATATTGTTATCCATGTGCCGCAGGAATACGCCGGTGATTCCGCACAGCAGGCACATCGGTACGATCAGGATGATGGCGGTGGACAACGAGAAACTCTCGTACTCGGCCGAGTGTGTCAGCCAGACCAACAGAATGCACAACGGAAAAATAAGCAAGGCCGTGTTGCCGGCGGCTTTCTCCTGAAACGCCAGATCCGTCCATTCGTAGTCCATGCCCGGCGGCAACTCCTTGGCGGCCAGTTGCTGCGCCAGCGCGATGGCCTGACCGGAACTCACGCCGGGCATGGCGACGCCGTTGATGTCGGCGGCCGGGTACAGGTTATACCGGATCACTTTGTCCGGGCCGGTAGTCTCGCGGACATCAATGAGCGCGCCCAGCGGCAACATGTCACCGGCGGCATTCCGGGTCTTGAGTTTGCGGATGTCCTCGGGATGAAGCCGAAAGCTCGCATCGGCCTGGGCAGTGACTTGATATGTGCGGCCGAACCGATTGAAGTCATTCACGTAGAGCGAGCCGAGATAGATTTGCAGCGTGTCGTTCACATCACTCAGCGCGACGTTCATGCTCTTGGCCTTCACTCGATCCACGTCGACGAAAAGTTGCGGCACGCGCGTGGTGAAGGTCGAGAACACCTGCGAGAGGCCCGGTGTCTGGCTGCCGGTGACCATCATCTTGAATGCCGTGGCCGCGAGCGCGTCGAGGCCGAGATCGGCCCGGTCTTGGATCATCATCTTGAACCCGGCCGTGCTCCCCAGACCCCGCACCGGCGGCGGAGGCAGGACAACGATCCGTGCGTCACGCAGTTCGGCGCAGCCCGCACTGAGCTGCGCCATGATGGACTGCGCGGATTTCCGCGCGTCTTTGCGGTCCTTGAATTCATCCAGCGGGACAAACATCGTGCCGGCATTCGGAAGGTTCGCGCCGACGAACAAATTGTAGCCGGGAAATTCGACCGTGCCGTTCACGCCGGGAATCGCGCGGGCGATTTCGCCGGCGCGGCTGATGACCTTTTGCGTGCGCTCCAAACTCCCGCCATCGGGGAGTTGGGCGAAGAGGATCAAGTAGCCCGAGTCCTGCGTCGGAATGAAGCCGGTTGGCACGATTTTGAAACCGCCCCACGCCAACACAATCAACCCCCCATACACCGCCAATGCAATGCCGCCGCGACGGATCGTACCGCCAACGGCGCGCGTGTAGCCTTTCGTCGTCGCCTCGAAACTCTTGTTGAACAAGCGAAAGAACCAGCCAAGCACACGATCCATGCTGGCCGCAAACCAATCCTTCTTGGCGTCATGAGCTTTCAAGAGCAGCGCGCTGAGCGCGGGCGAGAGCGTCAGGGAATTGAACGCCGACAGAAGCGTTGAGAACGCAATTGTCAGGGCAAACTGCCGGTAGAACTGGCCGGAAATTCCTGGAATGAAGGCGACCGGAATGAACACCGCCGAGAGACCAACCGCAATGGCGATGACGGCAGGCGTAACTTCCTCCATCGCCTTATAGGCCGCCTCGCGTGGCGCAAGGCCATGCTCGATCCAGCGCTGGACGTTCTCGACCACCACGATCGCATCGTCCACGACGATTCCCACGGCCAGCACAAGGCCGAACAGTGAAAGGTTGTTCAGCGAAAAGCCAAACCCCAGCAGCACAGCTAACGTGCCGATAAGCGACACCGGCACCGCGATGAGCGGAATGATCGACGCCCGCCAGTTCTGGAGAAAGACAACCACCACAAGGACGACCAGCAGGACGGCCTCGAATAAGGTTTCGACGACCGAATGAATCGATTCACGCGCGAAGATGGTTGTGTCGTAGATGACCCGGTAGTCCACACCAGCCGGGAAATTCTTCTTCAACTCCGCCAGTCGCGCGCGCACGGCGTCGGAAGTCTGGATCGCATTCGACCCCGGTAACTGGAAAATCACTAGCGCGGCGGCGGGCTTGCCGCTGAGTCGCGAGGAAACGGTGTAGTCCCGTGCCGCCAACTCGACGTACGCCACGTCGTGCACATGGGTGACCTGCCCTTGCGGGCCCTGTTTGACGATGATGTCACCGAACTCCTGTTCGTCCAACAGCCTTCCCTGCGTGCTAATGGTCAGTTGGAAATCATTGCCCGCCGGCACGGGCGGCTGCCCAATCGTACCAGCGGCCACCTGAAGGTTTTGCTCCTGGATCGCGCGGACGACATCGCCGGCCGTCATGTTGCGCGACGCGAGTTTTTCCGGGTCGAGCCAAATCCGCATTGAATAATCGCGCGCTCCGAACACGGTCACGTCGCCGACGCCGGGGATGCGGGCGAGCTGGTCCTTCACCTGCAGGAAGGCATAGTTACTGAGGTAGAGTTCGTCGCGCGAGTTGTCCGGCGAAACGAGATGGGCGACCATCGTGAGATCGGGCGACCTCTTTGTGGTGGTCACCCCGAGACGGCGCACTTCTTCGGGCAACTTGGGCACCGCAATGGCCACGCGGTTTTGGACGAGCACCTGTGCGGTGTTCAGGTCCGTGCCCAGTTTGAAGGTAATGGTCAACGCCATGATGCCGTCGCTGGTCGAGGTGCTCGACATGTAGAGCATGTTCTCAACGCCGTTGACCTCCTGTTCGATTGGCGTAGCGACGGTTTCGGCGAGCACTTTGGGATTTGCGCCGGGATAGGTGGCGCGCACGACCACGGTCGGTGGGACGATTTCGGGATACTGGGCGATGGGTAGTTGAGTCATCGCGATCAATCCGGCAATCACAATGACGATGGACAGCACCGCTGCGAAGATGGGACGCTCGATAAAGAAGCGGGAAAAGTTCATTTCGTCTCCGGCGGCTTCGCGTCCACCACGACCCCCGGTCGCACGCGCAGCAATCCTTCCACGATGATTGGCTCGCCGGCCTTGAGCCCGGTCTTCACCACGCGCAAGCCATCGATGATCGGGCCAATCGTGACCGGTCGGAACTCTACCTTCTTCTCCGCGTTGACGACATAGACGAACTTCAGTGCTTGGTCTGAGCCCAATGCCCGGTCGGGAATCAACAGGGCCGGATACTTCCCGCTGCCGGGGATGCGGATGCGCCCAAAGAATCCCGGACTCAAGCTGTGGTCCGTGTTGGCAAATACGCCGCGGGCGCGCATGGTCCCGGTGCTCGGATCGACCCGGTTATCCACAAAATCTATGAAGCCTTTGTGCGGAAAACCGGTCTCGTCGGACAATTCCATCTCGGCCGGGATTTGTTCGTCGCGCGCGCTGACCCGGCTGCCTTCCCGACGAAGCTTAAGGTATTTCAAGATGGCGCGCTCGTCGGCGTCGCTATAGAGATAAAGCGGATCGAGCGAAACGACGGTGGTCAGAAGCGTCGCGCCTGCACCCGAGACGCCGCCACTGATAAGATTTCCTTGCGTGACCAGTGCTCGGCTGATGCGTCCATCAATAGGCGAGTGAATTTCCGTAAATTCGAGATTAAGTCTCGCGGAGTCCTCCGCGGCCTTGGCTGACATCACAGCCGCTTGGGCTGCGGTGTAAGTCTTGCCTTTCGTGTCAAAATCCTCCTCGGAGATGGCTTTGGTCGCGATCAGTCTTTGGGCACGCTCAAAATCATTCTTGGCCAACTCTGCCTGGCTCAGCGAGCGTTGATGGTCGGCGTCGGCGCGGTCGTATTCCGCCTGGTACGGACGCGGATCAATAGTGAACAAGAGGTCGCCCTTCTTCACCTCCTTGCCTTCCTTGAAATGCACTTTGTCGAGATAGCCGCTGACGCGCGCCCGGACCTCGACCGTCTCCGGCGATTCCAAGCGGCCGATGTATTCGTCCCATTCGACAACTTCGCGCGTGATTGGCTGAACGACGGTCACCTGCGGAGGCGGCGGGGTCCGTGCGGGTGACGCCTTCGAACACCCGCTGGCAACTAGCAGCAAAACAGTGCTGATCGCTACGATTTGCTGTTTGAAATCAGAATTCATGAAACCTGATTTTAGGATAAGGCCTTATAGTCGAGGTTTTCCGTCGTGTAAAGGCTATGCTCTTTGACAGACTCCACCAACGCGGTGCGATGGGGGCATAAACCGGCGCGGTGCCATGCCGTTGGGAATGCTCCGGGCTTTCCCACCACTATTGATGGAGACGCCTTCGACAGTGTCCGATTCTCCAGGCATCCTGCCTCCCTCAAGCGGTTCCGTGCTCCTTTGAGGACGCACTTATACCTACGCAGAACGCGCCTGAAAAGCCGCTGGTTTGGCGGTGTACTCACAAGTGGGGCGCTCGAAAAAATTTGAGCATGCGACCCTCCCGACGGACATCTGGGCACGCGACGCTATTCTACCTTCGACCATTTAGAAAAATGGTCGGGACGGCGGGATTTGAACCCGCGACCTCTTGGTCCCGAACCAAGCGCGCTAGCCAAACTGCGCTACGTCCCGACTTCGTGCAGCACACCAGTTAATCACACTTTCTTACGGTGACGCAAGAACTCAATCACCATCGGCAGCACCGAGATAAAAATGATCGCCAACTCCACAATACCGAAATGCTTCTTTACGAAATCCAATTGCCCGAACCAGTACCCGCCAAACGTCAGCAGCCCCACCCACAGCAAACCGCCCGCCACATTGTACGCCGTGAATTTCAGGTACGTCATGTGCCCCACCCCCGCCACGAACGGCGCAAACGTCCGCACAATCGGCACAAACCGCGTGATGATGATCGTCTCGCCGCCGTACTTCTCATAAAACGCGTGCGTCTTCTCCAGGTACCGCGGCTTGATGATTCGCGGGAAATTCGCCGCCAGCTTGTCGCCGAACAGCCGCCCAACGGAATAGTTCACCGTATTCCCCCCGATGGCCGCGACGCAGAACAATCCCAGCAGCCACGCCATGCTCAACGGACTGCCCGGCGTCGCCGCCAACGCCCCCGCCGCAAACAGCAGCGAGTCCCCCGGCAAAAACGGCGTCACCACAAACCCCGTCTCGGAAAAAATGATCGCGAACAAAACCGCATAGGTCCACGCCGTCCCATGCGTCTGCATCGCGTCATTCAGATGACGATCCAGATGCAGGAACAGGTCAACGAATTGATGTATCCATTCCATAAAGGGCCGCTACCTGTACCACACCCCCTCCCCCTTGTCAGCCCAGAAGACAATCCGCCGTCGTAGGTAGGGACGGGCTGGCCCAGCCGTCCGTCCGCGCCCGCCTGAACGTGGGAGGGTCGTCACCGTCGCGACTCCCCGGTGGCTTCGTTTCCTTGAAACGAACCCACTTCTCAATAAAATCGACTCCAAAAACCCCTCAAAATGGGTTCGTTTCGCAAAAACGTATATAGGCCCCCGCCCCTTATCATTGGGGTCATTGGGGTCAACTCACTACACTGTACATCTGACACACCGTCCCAACCCGGCCTCACCCCCTCCAATACTTCCGCACGAACTTGAAGAATCGTATCGTGTCCCGCGACGGATGGATGTGGCTCGGGCGACCGCTTTCGTAAATCGTGCGGATGGGAATACTGATGATCCTATGGCCGGCGCGCGCGGCTTGGACGAGCATTTCTGTCTCGGTCTCGAAACGCGCGGTCGAGAGCCGCAAATCTCCCAGGACGTTGCGTCGCAGCAATCGATAACCGCATTGACTGTCGGGAATTTGTTGGCGCGCCAGCTTGCCGGTGACCCACGAAGTGAATCGGTTGGTAAGTCGACGCACCAGCGGCATATCCTTGGTGTTGCCCATGCGCGTGCCCACGACGACATCCGCTTGCTCGCGCCCGGCGGTTTCGATGAACTTCACGATTTCCGCCGGGTCATGCTGGCCGTCTGCATCCAGGAGAATGGCGAACTCGGCGTCCGACCGACCAAAGTAGTCGAGGGCCGTGGCGATCGCCCCGCCCTTCCCGCGGTTCTGCTCGTGGCGGAGAACTTTGGCCCCCGCCTTTTCCGCCGCGGCGGCCGTGCCATCCTTCGAGCCGTCATCAATCACAATGACTTCGTCCACGTGCGGACGCGCCCCGGCGATAACTTCGCCGACTCGCGCCGCTTCGTTGTAGGCGGGAATCAACGCAATGACACGACGGGTCATGCTCCGGTCTTGTCCTGTCGCCGCGAAACTTTTTCAGGATTCTCCGCCGCGGGATCGCCCGCGGACGTGCCGAAGGCCGTGGCCGTGGCCAGCGCGCGGTCGGATTCGATGTCCCAAAGATCGTGAAAGAGGAACCACTGCTCGCTGTGCTGGCGAATCACGCGCTCAAGCGCCACGGCAACCTGCCGCATGATGTCGTCCAGGTTCTGTCGTGATTTGTCAGCCCAAATCGGTTCGTCGACGATGTACGCGAACGTATCATCAGGCAACCGAATCATGAAGGTCGGTATCAGCGGCGCCCCGGTCGCCAGCGCCAACTTGGCCGGCCCCTCCGGCAACCGCGCCGGTCTCCCAAAAAACTCAACCGTGCGATTCCCCGCCGAAAAATCGCGGTCGCCGATCACGGCCACGATTTCGTTGCGCCGCAACGCGGCGATACACTCCCGCGCCGCGCGGCCAAAGGGAATGGGACGGATGCCGCGGGACACACGATAATGCTGGTAGAGGCTGTTGAGCTTCTCATCGGGCACCCAGAGCGCCACGGCATTGAACTTGTACCCCAGCGCCGCCAGCGCTGCCGCTCCCAACTCCCAGTTGCCCAGGTGCGCGCTGACAAAAATGACTCCCTTGCCGTGCTCCAGCAGGCCGTCGAGCACGGACGGCAAATTGCCGTAATGGACAATCCGTTCCATGCGCCGGCGGTCAATGCGCAGGAACTTGAAAAAATCGACAAGATACTTCGCGAAGTTCAGGAAGTTTTCGCGCGCCAGCGAGTGGAGCGCGCGCGGGGACAACGCCACGCCGCTGTTCGCCTGGATCTGCTTGAGGTTGGAGATGACGCACTGGCGGCCGCGCTTGTCGAACAGGACGTAGAGGTCCGCCACACGGCGGGCCACGCCGTAGCTCAAGCGGCGCGGCAGCAGCCGGGAAAGCACCTCGGCAAACTTGAGCCCGTAATACTTCATGCGGCAGCAACAGCGGTTTTTGTGGCCAAAAGCTGGAGGATTTCCTGCGCCGCGCGGTCGGACGCGCGCGGACGACCCAACGCAGCGGCGGCCTCGCGCATCGCCCAGAGTTTGCGCGGGTCCCGCAGGAATTCATCGACGAACAACATCACGTCGTTGGCGTCTTCGGCTTCCACCGCGACATTTTGCGACAGCAGGTACTCCGTGTTCTTGGCCTCCTGCCCGGGAATCGGGTTGATGATGATCATGGGCAGCTTCTTCACCAGCGCTTCAGCGGTCGTAATCCCGCCTGGCTTGGTGATGATCATCTCCGCGATCTCCATCAGTTCGTTGATATTCTCAACGAACCCAAAAATCTTCGTCGTATGGCGCAGCTTGGGGCCTTTGCGCGCCAGCCGGTCCTGTAGTTCTTCGTTCTTGCCGGTGATGACAATGATGTCGAACGGCTGCGGTAGCTTGTTCAGCTTGCGGATCACTGATTTCATGGGCCCGAGGCCGAGGCTGCCGCCCATCACGAGGATTTTCGGGAGATCCGGCTTGAGCCCCAGGCTCTTGATCACCGCCGCCTTGTCGACCGGCTTTTGGAAGCGGTCGTTGGTCGGGATGCCAAAGGCCTTCACCCGATCGGGAAGCACGCCCTGCCCGATTAGCTTCTGGCGCGTCTCTTCGCTGGGGGCCACATACAAATCGACATTGGGATCGGCCCAGTAGCGATGCGCCACGAAGTCCGTCAGCACGCCGACGAGCAGAGGCTTCTTGAGCCCCGTGGCCCGCTTCCACGAAGCCATCACGCCACAGGCAAACGCCTGCGTGCAAACGATGGCGTCGGGAGCGAAGTCCTTTAGCAGCTTTTGCAACTTGCGAGAGTTACCGCGGTTCAGCAGCTCGCGGATTTTCGCCGTGCGCACCTTGAACTCGGGGTTGTCATACATCCACTCCCAGATTTCAGGCGCCGTCTTCAACGCGGCCAGATAGGCCCGCAGCGTCACTTTCGAGAGCACCGGATTGGCATGGCTGAAGGAATCCAGCAGCATCGACTCCACCGGCACGTCGAGGCTGCGCATGGCGGACTCGACCGCGACGGCGGCCGAGTAATGACCGGAATGCTTCGTCAAATAAAGGAACAAAATACGCTTCGTCATTGGATTCGCACCCTGCAGCATACAGAATGGCGCGAACAGGGGTCAATCAAACTATTTGCTTGCCTCACAACGCGCGCCCTGGGCTAAACTTCACCGGTGGCATTCGAGACTGAATCGCTTTGACCGACGATGACACAACCCATCCGCACCTGGCCCTGTCCCAATTGCTTTCTCTGCGGAGCAACTGGCGACCTTCTGTACTCAGATTTGTCCGATCGGCTGTCCGAGACCCCCGGCGTTTGGCAAATGAAGCGCTGCCCCCGGGAAGGTTGTGGTTTGCTGTGGCTTGACCCGATGCCGGAGGAACAGGACCTCCACTTGGTCTATCGAGACTATTTCACTCACCAGGATAAACCTCCGGCGGTTCGCGGACTCGCCCGGCGCATTGTCCACTGGATCTACCGCGCCTTGTTGCGGGTGTCCGGGTTGACACACCAACGCAACGAGTTGTTCTCTCTCTTTCTACACGGCTCAGAGCCCGGTCGGTTGCTTGACGTGGGCTGTGGCGATGGTGGCCGGCTCGCCCGTTGGCAAACCATGGGCTGGGAGGTGGAGGGACAGGAGGTTGACGCAATGGCCGCGGAACGGGCCCGCACCCTGCACGGGTTGCGCGTAAACCTGGGCGCGTTATCAGATCTTGCGTTACCCGATTCCACCTTCGATGTCGTAACTATGAGCCATGTGATTGAGCACGTGCCGGATCCCCTGGCCCTGCTGCAAGAGTGCCACCGCCTCCTGAAGCTCGGCGGCAGATTGATCGCCGTCACTCCGAACGTAAACAGCCTTGGTCACCGGCGTTTCAGTTCCGGCTGGCTGGGACTTGATCCGCCACGGCATCTCCATCTGTTTTCGTCGCTCACGCTCAACCAACTCGCGGTTCAAGCGGGATTCCAACGCGCCAGAACATGGACCACCGCTGCCAACGCGCAATTCTTCGCCGAAGGAAGTCTTTCCATCAAGCACACCGGTCGTCACCGCTTTGGCGTGCGCATGGGATGGGGACTGGTAATTCAGTCTCTGCTGTTCCAATTCCAAGCGGTGATTGTGCATCTTCTACGAAAGAACTCCGGTGAGGAGTGCATCCTTGATGCGGTCAAATAAGACATGGGCATGAACCTGCGACGCGTCGCCAAACGATTTGCCACCAACCTGCGCAAGTTCTCCCACTTCGTTGGCCGGCCGCTCGACCGCGATGTGATCGCCGCGGCGTATTTGCACGGCGCCGGCCTGGAAATCGGGGCCCTGCACAATCCACTGCCGGTTCCAAAATTGGCCCACGTCAAATACGTGGATCGCCTCTCCGTGGAAGATTTGCGCAATCAGTATCCCGAGCTCGCCTCCGAGCCGCTCGTCCACGTGGACATCGTCGACAACGGCGAGGAATTGGCTACGATCCCCGACGCAAGTCAGGACTTTGTCATCGCCAACCATTTCCTCGAACATTGCCAGAATCCGATTCGCGCCCTCCTCAATCATTTCCGTGTCCTAAAGCCCGACGGCATCCTTTACCTAGCGCTTCCCGACAAGCGTTACTCGTTTGATTCCGAGCGTCCCTCCACGGCTCTCGACCATCTGTGGCGTGATTTTCAGGAAGGGCCGAAGTGGTCGCGTCAGCAGCACGTAGAAGAATATGTGAGACTTGTTCAGAAGATTCGTGACCACGCTGAAATCGATAAAGCCATTGCGCACCTTCTCGAAACAGATTACAGCATCCACTACCACGTTTGGACAGAGATCGAGATGGTTGAGTTCCTTGCCTCCGTTCGGCAAAGGTTGCCCCTCGATTTCGAATTCGAACTCATCTTCAAGAACCGCCTCGAAATCATCTTTGTTCTCCGAAAAGCCGGTGCACCCGCGTGAGCTTTTGCATCGTCATCATTAGTTACAATGTCCGCGATCGACTCCGTGATTGCCTGCGCAATCTGTCCGGGCAGCGCGCGATCGTGGTGGACAACGCTAGCGGCGATGGCAGCGCCGCGATGGTACGCACCGAGTTTCCCGCAGTCGAACTGATCGCCAACACCAACAACCACGGCTTCGCTGCGGCTTGCAATCAAGGGATCGCCGCCAGCACGGAGGATTTTATCTTCATCCTGAATCCAGACACGTTGGTGACACCCACCGCCCTGCAAACGCTGTTGGACGTCATGCAGGCGGAGCCGCGCGCCGGCGCCTGCGGGCCGCGCATCCTCAATCCCGACGGTTCGCTGCAACCTTCCTGCCGTAGCTTTCCCACGCTGCCGCGCCTGATCCTTGATGAGTTGGGATTTGGAAAACTGTTCCCGCACTCCAAATTCTTTGGCGGCTATCGCATGACATGGTGGGCGCACGACCAACTGCGCGAAGTGGATCAATTGATGGGAGCGGCGCTGTTGCTGCGGCGCGCGGCCCTGGAACAGGTGGGCGCATTCGATGAACGTTTCTTCATGTACTTCGAGGAGGTGGATCTGTGCCTGCGGCTCCACGACGCGGGCTGGAAAGTGCTGTTCGTGCCCGGCGCCGAAGTCATGCATCACGGTGGGCAGAGCGCGCGGCAAGTGTTGCAGGAAGCGACACTCTACCGTTATCGCAGCCTGGTCGCGTTCTATCGAAAGCATTATCCCGCTTGGCACCTGACAGTGCTCAAAGTGGTGATCGGCGTGGCCATCACGATGCGTCTGATTCTTTACACCTTTCAACCCGCCAAACGGGCCGCCTTCAGTGCGGTCCTGCGCCACCTTTGTTCGCTGTGAGCGCTCGCTCCTTTTCAGCGTGGTTAGTGGTATTGAGTTGGCAAACACTGCCATTCAACGGTATGGTCAACGCGCAATCATTGGATTGATGAACCTGTGGGAACTGTGAAGGTCCTCTTCCTCACGCAAACCAGCGCGCTCGGCCCCTCCAGCCGCTACCGCGTTTATCAGTTACTGCCCTGGCTACAGAAACTTGGAGTCGAATGTGAAGTCTCTCCTGCAATTGACGATGCACTCTATCGCGGCCTCTATCTGGATTCGACCGAGCGCAGTTCTCGCTGGACGGCCTTCTCGGCCACCTGGCAACGACGTCGCACCGACCTGCAACATGTTGAGGACTTTGATGTGGTGTTCGTGCAAAAAGGCGTTTTCACAGGATTGTACTCCGGCTTCGAACGAAAGTTAGCCGCGCGCAAACCGGTTGTCTTCGATTTCGATGATGCGATCTGGCTGCCGCGCGTTGGCGGCTCGCGGGTGTTGCGCGCCTTACACCGCGAGTCCGCCGTGCAAGATATCCTGCGGCGCTCCGCAGCGGTTGTCGCAGGCAACAGTTATCTGGCCGACTACGCCACCCGCTTCAATCGCAAGGTGACTGTCGTCCCAAGTTCTATTGACCTTGCGGCTTATCGGCGTGCTGCCAACTCGAATGTAGTCGGCTGGATCGGCAGTCGTACCACGCTGCCCTACCTCAAGCCTTTGAAGCCGGTCTTCGAAACCCTGGGCATCAGACCCCGCATCATCGCATCTGGTGATCCAACCCAACTCGGCTTCGAGGTCGAGTTTCGCCCCTGGCGTCTGGAAACGGAAATGGAAGAATTGTCGCAGACCGGCATCGGGGTCGCGCCATTGCCGGATACACCCTGGGAACACGGTAAGTGCGGCGTGAAGATTCTTCAATACATGGCCTGCGGCATCCCCGTTGTCGCCTCGCCTGTCGGGGCGAATGTGAACATTGTTACCCACGGCGTGAATGGTTTTCTGGCAAAGAGCACCGAAGAATGGGTCACGCTGTTGCGCACGTTGATTGCCGACCCGGGCCTGCGTGAAAAATTGGGCGCCGCTGGCCGCGAGACCGTCGAGAAATATTTCACGGTTCAGCGCGCCGCTGAAACGGTCGCATCCGTGCTGCGCGATTTGGTCTGAAATGCCGCGACGGCCCAGGCGCACACCAAAGGCATTACCGGCAGGCTGAACCGCATATCGGCATAGCTCAACGCGTGAATCAGCATCACATACGCAATGAGCGCCAGCACCAGGACCGTTTCCGCCTCCCAGGGCCACCGCCGCCACAGGCCAATGCCCAACATCGCCAGATACGCGATCTGAATAGCAAACGAGATGACCTGTTCGCGCCGTGCCGCACTCAGGAACCAGAACCGTCCGCACTTGCGGACGAACATCCCCGCAGCTTGGAGGGGATTCCGCATGACCTGCTCCAGCGCGGCTACGTAGTAAACCCTATCAAGTTCGACTACAGATGCGTCGGGATGTTGCAATCGAATCTCTGCCACCGCGAGCATCCATACCGATTTCACGGGACCTTCCCAGAGGCCCAGCGTCGGTTGGTAATTCCCGATAAATGTCGTCATCCCCCCCTGCTCGGTCGCGACCGGGAGAAACGCTCCATTAGTGACCGTATAATTGCGCCACGTCCACGGAGCAACGACCACGACCATCGCGACGGCCAGGGCCGCGACACGCGAAAATGGCACACGATGCAGCAACGCGATGGCGAGAACCACCAGTGGCCATGCCAGAAACGTCGGCTTGCACAGATTTACAAGCGCAAGCAGTCCTCCTGCTGCCAGCCATTGCCAGAACTTCCCGCGACGTAGCGCCATCAACTGCATGAACACGTACGCCACCACCAGCAGCGTCAGCACCACTTCTTTATTGATGAAGGCGACGCGCCAAATCGCGAACGGGTACACCGCCCACAACGCCGCCGCCTTCCAATTGCGCCCAGCCAGGAGAAACACCAACCAGCAAGTCACGGTGTCCAGGAGCGACTGCAGGAATTTCACAACAGACGGCGAACCTGCCACTGCGACAAACATCGGATAGACAGGCCCCCTCGTGATGTCCGTGTACTGCCGGTCGCGGATGCTTTCGGCGATCACCCCGTAGCCGTCGCCATCCTCCCGCAGATGCCACCGTTGCTGCAGGATCGGGAATAAACAGAAAGCAAACACCAGGCGCGCAACGAGCGCGAGCAGGAGACAGATCCACAACGGTCGTAAGGCAAGTGCCCGCATTGAAAATGGTGGGCGTGACAGGACTCGAACCTGTGACCTTTCGGGTGTGATCCGAACGTTCTAGCCAACTGAACTACACGCCCTTACCAAAGTGTGCCGCAGACTACCAGCGCTCGCCGTGGTTTTCAAGTCTTGAGGAAAATAAGCGCGACAGGCTAAGCTCACTCCGGATGTTCACCACTTCGCAAATGAAACCGGGTTCCGTTCGCTGGTTCGCTCTCCTCGTGGCAATCACCGCCACCTCTCTTGCCGCGTTTTGGCTGCTACTCGGCCAGCGTTACTCCCCAGAGAACTACGAGGCGGCGCCCATGGTGCGAGACACCGTTGAATTCGCCTGGATCGGCGGCTCACTCGTTGCCGCTGTTTGCGGATTAGTTTTGTGGCTTCGCCGTCATGATGCCTGGCGGAGGTTGGCCTGCGGTGCGCTCCCTGTCGCGCTTGTTTCTCTTGCCATCCTCGCCAAGACGCTGCTGGGTGCGCAGGTTCGAATGTACGATATGTTCCTCTTTTGTGTCGCGTGCGGCTGGACGGCTCGCCTCTGGACGCCCACCCATTCCAGCTCCGACGCCCGGACAACGAGAATGCTTCGGACGGCAGTCTGGACTGCTGTGACGGCCCTCGCTGCCTGGCAGTTTTGGCAGCAGGTCCGTTATCTGAATGATTTGGCGCTTGGTTACGCCGATTGCGGTGAGAACGCGCGGCTGATGTTCAATTCAGTGACCAATCCACGGGAACTCTTTCTTCGCGTAAGCCCTCACAAGGTATTCCTCTATGATCACATGGAGATTGGCATCGTACCGTTCTTTCCCCTCTGGTTCCTCTGGCCTGACTTCAAGCTGACGATCCTGCTCCAGGTCATAGCTGTGTTCGGCGTGACAGTGCCCCTTTACTTCATCGGCAAACGAGCTTTTCGGGACGAGCCATCCGCGCTGCTGCTGGCGTTCTCGTGGGTGTTATACCCGATAACGTCACAGTTCGTTTACAGCGCATCTTATGGTTTCCGATGGGGCAATCTGTGTCTCCTGTTTTATTTCGTTGCCCTGGCCCTTTGGATCTACGAACGCCCCGGATGGGCGCTGGTCATAGCCATCTGGGCGATCCTGATCAAGGAAGAGGCCGCCATCATTGTGGGAATGTTCGGCTTGTATCTTGCCATCTTTGACCGACGCAAGATTATTGGAATCGCGCTGACGGTGGGCGCGTTTGGGTACTTCTTGCTGATGACTTCCGTTGTTCTCCCGGCCATCAGCGGCGCGGGGTATATCGGGACCAGGTTCTTTTATGATTTGGGCCACACGAAATGGGAGATCTTGCTGTCACCCCTGAACAAACCGGCTATCTTTTGGGGCCACCTTTTCGAACCGGCCACGCTCTACTTCGCAGCCGCGCTTCTGGCACCCTTGCTACTTCTTCCCTTGCGCAGGCCGGCCATACTCTTCACCGGGGCTCTGACTTTTGTCTTTTGTTGCCTGAATCCGATTTTCAAGAACATGTGCTTCCATTATCAGGCGGCCCTCTTACCCGTTGTCTTTTGGGCCCTGGTCTGCGCAATCCAGCGACCGGAAGATGTCACGCGCCGTCTCAGCATTCTTACCGGTGTGATCGTCTCGTGTGTCGTCACCTCGGTGTTCCTCGGCGCGCAACCCTGGAGCAAGCCCACATTAACTATCCACCGCTCACCGGGTCGGCTCGACTTAATTCAACGTTTCCGCGCGCAGATCGATCCGCATGGCTCGCTCTTCACCACGCAACGTGTCGGCGCTCACTTTGTCACGCAACGCTATCTTTATCTCGACCGTCCCGTGCCGCGCGGGATCGACCATGCGCTTCTCGACATGCGCGATTCCTGGCGCGGCGCGCTGGATAATCTCTATTGGCTGCAGGGATTGCGCAGCATCCAGCGTGAGGTCGAGGCCAATCCTCAACTCCATCTTGTGGCAGCAGAAGACGGCCTGCTCCTGTACTCGCGCGGCGGAGTTCGCCTCGACACGCGCAAACTTGTCGAGCACGACAGCCTGCCCGATGCCGCCAGGACGGCGAACTTGAAGTTGGGTAGTGGGGTCAGCCTTGTTGGGTTTACCGTATCGCCATTGCCACGGGCCCCTGGGGAGAGTCTGGATCGCGTGCGCGTGACTACCTACTCCACCGTCACAATGCCAACAAACGCCGACCTTGCGGTGCGCTGCGACGTCCACGCCGGCGGAGACCCGCAACACCCTGACAATTACGCCAGCGAGTTTCAGCCGTTGGGTCAGTGCATCTGGCCGATAGCGCGTTGGGAGACAAATAACCTCTACGCCGACGATTTCATCATCACGATGCCGTCGGGAGTCGCGGCGGAAATCTCAAGCGTCAGCTTTGAAGTGCTTCCGTTGGATTCCAGGAGCGTGGAATAAAGCTCACACCTTCCGCAGGGCCGTATCGCGTTTCCAATTCACGTTGTCGTGCTCCGGGTAATCAAGCGTGTAATGGAGGCCGCGCGATTCCTTGCGTTGCAGCGCGCTCTCAATTATCAGCTCCGCGACCAGCGCGAGGTTGCGCAACTCGATCAGGTCAGGCGTCACTTTGTAGTCCCAATAGAACTGGTTGATCTCGTGTTGCAGGTTCTGGATCCGGGCCCGCGCCCGCAACAGGCGTTTGTCAGTGCGCACGATACCGACGTAGTCCCACATGAGACGACGAATCTCCCCCCAGTTGTGGGTGATGACGACAAGCTCATCAGCGTCCGACACATCGCCGCTTTCCCACGGTGGCGGCGTAATGGGCGAGATTTCGATCGTCGCGTGTTGTCTGCGGACAACCCCGGCCGCCCGGTGTCCCACCACCAGCGCTTCCAGCAGGGAATTGCTTGCCAGCCGGTTGGCGCCGTGCAAACCCGTGCAGGCCACCTCCCCGGCCGCAAGCAGTCCAGTCAATTCCGTCTCGCCATCCACATTCGTCACCACACCGCCGCATTGGTAATGGGTCGCGGGCACGACCGGGAGCGGCTTCTTCGTCATGTCGTACCCGTATTCGAGGCATTTCGCGTAAATGTTCGGGAACCGCTTCTTCACAAACTCGGGATCTTTCTGTGTAATGTCCAGGGAAACGCAATCCGCGCCCGTCTTCTTCATCTCGGCGTCGATGGCCCGGGCCACGATGTCGCGCGGCGCAAGATCGGCCATGGGATGATAGTGTTGCATGAACGGCTCACCGTCCTGGCCGCGCAAGACCGCCCCTTCCCCGCGCACCGCTTCGCTGATGAGAAACGATTTCGCCTTTGGATCGTAAAGACACGTGGGATGGAATTGGATGAACTCCATGTCCGAAATGGTCGCCCCGGCGCGGTACGCCATGGCCACGCCGTCCCCACTCGCGATGTCGGGATTGGTCGTGTAGAGATACACCTTGCCGGAGCCGCCGGTCGCCAACAACGTGATCTTCGCAGCAAACACGTCGACGATACCCCGCTTCTTATCCAGCGCGTAGCACCCAAGGCACTGGTTCGGGCCACTGGCGCCCAGCTTCTGCGTCGTGATGAGGTCGACCGCCAGCGATTCCTCGAGAACGGTGATGTTCTGGTGTCGGGCCACCTGCGCCAGCAAGGCTCGCTCGATTTCGCGCCCGGTGATGTCGCCCGCGTGCAGGACACGACGCCGCGTGTGCCCACCCTCACGGCCGAGATCGTATTGACCGTGTGCGTTCTCCTTCTCCGTGAATTTCACGCCAAAATCAATTAACTCGCGCACCAGCGCCGGGCCTTCGCTGACAATTGTGCGGACCACGTCCTCCTTGCAGAGTCCGGCCCCCGCTTCGAGCGTGTCGCGCACATGCAACTCCAGCGAGTCATCCTTGGCCATGACCGCAGCGATGCCGCCCTGGGCGTAGTTCGTATTGCTGTCCGCGCGCTGCTTCTTGGTGATGATCGCCACCGTGCCGGCTTCCGCCACTTTCAAGGCGTAGGTCAGGCCCGCGATGCCGCTGCCGATAACCAGAAAATCGTATTTGCGTTGTGTGTTGTCCGCCATGACTTGCCCAAACTGAATCTATCGCCTACCTTGCGCATCATTATTACACATAAATGTCGTCGGAACAAAAATGAAACCTCGCTTTGAATTTATGTTTGATCGGGTTCAGTCTGACCCCGAGCGGCAGACCGCTTCGCCGCCCGTATCTTCGGACACGGAGTTTCTGGACGCCTATTCCCATGCCGTCGCGACAACAGCGGAAAAAGTAAGCCCCGCCGTCGTGAAAATCGATGTGGAACAACTTGGCCCGGGCGACCGGCTCGCTCGCGCCGGTAGCGGCTCGGGCTTTATCTTCACCCCGGACGGCTTCACGCTCACGAACAGCCACGTTGTGCATGATGCCGCTCGTTTGGAGGCCACGCTTACAGATGGCCGCACCGTGGACGCCACCCTGATCGGCGACGACCCGGATACCGACATTGCGGTGGTTCGCGTCGATGCACCCGACCTCTCACCGGTGACGCTGGGGAGTTCCAAGTCCTTGCGCGTCGGACAGGTGGCAATCGCCATCGGCAATCCGTACGGTTTCCAGTGCACTGTCACCGCGGGAATTGTCAGCGCGCTCGGGCGCTCGTTCCGCTCGCAATCAGGCCGTCTCATCGACAACATGATCCAAACCGACGCGGCGCTCAATCCCGGCAATTCCGGCGGGCCGCTCGTGAACTCGCGCGGCGAGGTCATTGGCGTAAACACCGCCGTGATTCTACCGGCGCAAGGATTGTGCTTCGCGGTTTCCGTGGACACGGCCAAATACGTCTTGAGCCATCTCATGCGCGACGGCGAAATCCATCGCGCCTATCTCGGCATCGCCGGCCAGAATATCGACCTGCATCGCCGACTAATGCGCTTCCATCAGCTGGCGAAGAATACCGGAGTCCTCATCATCTCGGTGGAGAAGGACAGCCCGGCTGCCGCCGCCAAATTGCAGGATGGTGATCTGATTGTCGCTCTCGAAGACCAGCCGATTGCGTCCGTCGATGACCTGCATCGTTTGTTGGGTGTCGACAAAATCGGCACGAAGAGCCGCTTGACGATTATCCGTCACTCGGAGAAGCTCGACGTCGAGATTGTCCCGCAAGATTCCAAACGCAGAGCTTGATGAAAGCGATCCGCGTCTACGAATTCGGCGGTCCGGACGTCATGAAGCTGGAGAATGTGCCCGACCCGAAGCCGGTCGCGGGACAGGTGTTGGTTCGGCTGCATGCTGTCGGCATAAACCCTGTGGATACCTATGTCCGCGCCGGCACGTATACGATCAAACCCACGCTGCCATTCACTCCCGGCTCCGACGGCGCAGGAGTCATCGAAGCTATTGGCGACGGCGTGAAACAATGGAAGCGCGGGGATCGTGTGTACATTTTCACGACTGCCAGTGGCATTCGTGAGGGCGCATACGCCCAATTCGCGCTCTGCACCGCGTCGCAGGTTCATTCTCTTGCCGACAACGCCACGTTTCCCCAAGGTGCGGCCATCGGCGTACCGTACAGCACTGCTTATCGCGCGCTTTTCCAAAAAGCACAGGCCGTCCACGGCGAAACCGTCTTTATTCACGGAGCCAGCGGTGGCGTGGGCATCGCCGCGGTGCAACTTGCCGTCGCACATGGCTTGCGCGTGATTGGCACTGCCAGCACTGAGCGCGGACAAGAATTGGTGAAGCAACAAGGCGCACAACACGTCCTTGACCATCATGCTCCGGACTATCTGGAAAAATTAACCACTCTCACTGATGGTCGCGGTCCGGAAGTGATCTTGGAGATGCTCGCCAACGTCAATCTCGGCAAGGACCTTGCCGTCCTTGCTCCCCATGGTCGCGTAGTGATCATTGGTAATCGCGGCACCATCGAGATCAACCCGCGCGCCGCCATGCAACGCGACGCGACGATCCTCAGCATGATGCTACCCAACGCCTCCGACACCGTACTCGCCAGCATCCACGCCGCACTGGTGGCCGGTTTGGCCACTGGCTCCCTGAAGCCGGTCATCAGTCAGGAACTCCCCCTGAAAGACGCGCCGCGCGCCCACGAATTGCTCATGCAACCGGGCGCCTATGGCAAAATCGTGCTGATTCCTTAAACTATTGCCGCCGCACACACCGGAATCCGCCGATGAAATTGGCTGTAGTGGAAGGCAATCCGAAACGATCGGCACAACGAAGGAAGCTGGCTTGACCGGTCCAGGAACCGTTGCGCTGGCAGCGGGTGGTTCCGTTTGTCGGTCCGCGTGGATCAGTGCTGCCCAAATATGGACTGCCCGCCGGAAACGGAGGCGCGGCATACCAGTCCCAACACCACTCCGCCGCGTTCCCCGACATATCGGTGAGTCCATAGCCGTTCGCGGCAAAGGAGCCGACCGGACTGGTAAAGGGTTGGACCCCGTTCGTAAAGGCGGCATTAAATCCGAATGGACCCAAATCATAAACCTGGTTCGTGAACGAGCGGTAGTTGGCCTGACTTTGGGAAATGGTATTGCCCCACGGAAACCGTTGACCGTTGACCCCGCCCCGCGCCGCTTTCTCCCACTCCGCTTCTGTCGGCAACCGATAGCCGCTATTGGTCCAATTTACATACGGCTCTATTTGCCCGGTCGTATAAACCTGCGTCAGCCCCGCATCGGTGAAATACACCGGCGCCAATCCCGCCAGTTGCGACCGCGCATTGCACCACTTTACCGTGTCATACCAGCCCACGGTCTGCACGGGATGATCCGCCGCCTTGCCCAAACCGACTTGCGTAAAACTATAACCATTGTTGGTGGCCCACGTGAACACCGATTGCCATTGGCTGTAGGTCACGAGATTCGCATCCATGTAAAATCCTGAGACGTTGACCGCGACGGTGGGAACGGCATCGGTCTCGTTATCCAGGTTATCCCCCATCGTGAATGTGCCCGCCGGAATCAACACCCCGCGAGCGACTCCGCGCACGCGATAAAACATGGGCACGCTCGCCGTGAACGAGCCGTTCGTATCCGTCATCACGGCAGCCAAACTCGTCCAATCCGTTTGCCATGGCCCCGACGCCGTCGATGCCCATTCCACGCTGGCCAAAGAGCCCTGCGCCAAATTGCTGCAGACCAACACCCCATTGCCGCCGAAGGAGGTCACGACCGGGTTCTGTGCCAGTGTCGAATGAACGCCGGCCAGCACGGCCAGCGCGATGAGCAGGGAGTTGAGTTTGGCTTGCATGTGTCCTTAAGATTGTTTTGACCCGACATTTCCCATACAACGTACCCCGCGACCATCACGGGACGTCGAGCGTCGCAGCCTTTCATTCTCTATTACCGCAGACAGCGCCCGCAAGCTTAATCCCGCCATCCCAAGCGATTCCTGGCCCGGGCGAGATTATTACTTACAGAATCAGATTATCGATCAGCCGCACCTTGCCGACGTGCGCGGCGATGAGCGCGATATTGCCGCGCTGGACATCGTTGACCGGTTCGAGTGATTCGGCGTCAACAATCTGGGCGTAATCGAGGCGGGCGGAAGGAGCCAGTTCCACGGCACGCGACATGGCGGTTTCGAGTTGGTGCACGTTGCGCTCGCCTTCGTTGAAGAGATCGTGTGCGATGCCGAGAGCTTTCCACAGCACGGTGGCTTCGGCACGCTCAGCTGTTGAAAGACGCTGATTGCGACTGCTGAGCGCCAGCCCGTCGGCCTCACGAACCGTCGGGACGGGGACAACTTCAATCGGGAAACGAAGATCGCGCACCATGCGCTGGACAACCTTCAGTTGCTGGTAATCCTTCTGGCCGAAAAGCGCGATGTCCGGCTGAACAATATTGAAAAGCTTCGCCACCACGGTGCATACGCCGCGAAAATGACCCGGCCGCCGCTCCCCCTCCAGCCGCCGCGCGAGCACGTTTTCTTCAACAAACTCGGTAGCTTGCACTCCCCCGGGATACATTTCGTCGTCCGATGGCGCAAAGACGGCATCCACCTTCTCACGCTCGCACAGTCGTGCATCGGCATCCAGATCGCGCGGATATTGTTTGAAGCCTTCCTGCGGCCCAAACTGTGTCGGGTTGACATACACACTGACCACGACCACCGCACCTTGCTCCCGTGCCTTCCGCATCAACGCCGCATGCCCCTCGTGCAGCGCCCCCATCGTCGGCACCAGCGCCACACGCCGCCCCGACCGCCTCACGACGATCGCCGCTGCCTGCATTTCTTGTGCGGTTTGGAGAAACTCCATGGTCGCGGGCAAAATAGCGCCCGCTGCGTATTGCGTCACGGACAAAATCAGCCGTGCATCCGTTGCACTTGGAATCGACTGCGGAATTGTGCTATCCACTCTGTTAGGTCATAAGATGCAACCAAACGAAATTGGCCGCAGTTACGACACCATTGCAAATGTCTGGCAGGAGCCTCACATCCAATCGAACGGAATTGCCCAGTTCGAGCGCGCGATCAAGTTCACGAAGATCCGTAACCATGCCCTGGATATTGGTTGTGGAAGTAGCGGACGCTTTTTCGACTTCTTACTCAAGCATGGGTTTCAAGTCGAAGGAATCGACATCTCGGAGAAGATGGTCGCGTTGGCCAGACAACGCCATCCGAATGTTCCACTTCACCAGGCGGACATCTGCACATGGAATCTCCCTCGAGAATATGACTTCATTTCGGCATGGGATAGCACGTGGCATCTCCCCCTTGAAAAGCAGGAACTCGTTCTACGGAAGATTTGTGAGGGACTGACCCAGAACGGCGTCTTTATCTTCACCACAGGAGGCCTTGATGAGCCTGGTGAGAAGTCTGACTCCTGCATGGGACCTCCGATGTATTACAGCGTTTTAGGCATACCAAAAACACTGGAACTGTTAACGCGGTTCGGCTGCATTTGCCGACATCTCGAGTATGACCAGTATCCCGAACAGCACCTCTACGTGATAGCGCAGAGGATCCAGCAGTAAGGCATGGTATCGGCACTGTTCACTCGTCAATACATATGGGTGGCCGTTCCGCTTCACCCCGGTTGACTTCCGAGGGGGTTATGTATAATCGTGCTGATATGACGGAATCGTATATTCAACAACTTTTCGCCGAGCGCATCGGGGGCAAGACGTTCGGCAAGAGCACGGCCATCTATAAATTTGAGAAGATCAAACGCGCCAAACGCGCGGCGCTGGACGCCCATCCACACGGCGAATTGATCGACCTCGGCGTCGGCGAGCCGGACGAAATGGCGTTTCCGCTCAGCGTGCGCGCGTTGAGCGAGGAAGTGCAGAAACCTGAAAACCGCGGCTATGCCGACAACGGTGGCCCCGAGTACCGCCGCGCCGCGGCGCAATGGATGGAACGCGTGTTCGGCGTGACGGGACTCGATCCCGAGTCGGAGATCACGCACAGCATCGGCAGCAAGGCCGCGTTGTCGCTTTTGCCGGCGACGTTGATCAACCCCGGCGACGTGGTGATCATGACGGTGCCGGGCTATCCGGTGTTCGGCACACACGCGCAGTGGTACGGCGGCGAGGTCCACAACCTGAAGCTGACCGCAGCGAACAACTTTCTTCCCGATCTGGACTCGATCCCGCACGAGGTACTCAAGCGCGCGAAGGCCATCGTCCTGAATTACCCAAACAATCCAACGGGCGCGAGCGCGACGGCGGAATTCTTCGCGCACACCGTTGACTTCGCGCAGAAAAACAAGCTCGTTATCATCTCCGACGCCGCGTATGGCGCTCTCGTGTTCGACGGCAAACCCCTGTCGATTCTGTCCGTCCCCGGTGCAAAGGACGTCGCCATCGAACTGCACTCAATGAGCAAGGCCTTCAATATGACCGGCTGGCGGCTCGGGTTTGTCTGCGGCAATCCCCGGCTCGTTGCCGCCTACAATAACGTGAAGGACAACAGTGACAGCGGCCAGTTCCTGGCGATCCAGAAGGCCTGCGCCGCGACGCTCGCGCATCCCGAAATTACCGCCAAAATCGCCGCCAAATACTCGCGCCGCATGGATTCGCTCGTCGCGTGCCTTCGCAAATATGGTTTCGACGCCACGAAACCGAGGGGTTCTTTCTTTCTCTACGTGCGCGCGCCGAAAGCGGTTGCGGACAGTGAAGGCAACCGCACCGCGTTCCTGTCCGCGGAAGACGTGTCGCAGTGGTTGATCACGCAGAAACTGATCTCGACCGTCCCCTGGGATGAGGCGGGGCCGTACTTGCGTTTCTCCGTGACCTTCGTGGCGAAAGGCGAAGCCGACGAGCGGCGCGTGGTCGGGGAAATCGACAAGCGGCTCGCGGGACTGAAGTTCGAGTTCTAGGGCTGATGAACCCGTCGCCCGCCAAATCCGATTCCACCTCTGACACAGTGAGCCTTTATGTGGAGGAGTTCCAGCGACGCTTTCGCGACTTCGAGCGCGCCCGCCAGGAGGAATTGCGGCACATGCGGCACGACTTCATCGTGCGCGCGATCGGTGATCATATTTTGCTCGGTGACAAGGTCAGTTACGATTGCATGTTGCAGGGCATGCTCAAGGAGGACGAGCGCGAACGGTTGGAGATCGATCCGCATTTCACCAGGGCGTGGCGCATCTTCGTCGATCTCTGCTGGCTGAAGCGTCAACTCCTTCGCGCCGCGCTGATCGTTGGGGGAATCGTCCTGGTTTTGCTGGCCACGCTGCTGTGTTTCTTCGCCCTGCCGTACGTCGCCGGTCCGGGCCACAAATAACGCTACTGGAAACTCTGCTCGGCGCCCGGGAACTTACCGGATTCAACATCGCGTTTGTACGCCGCAAACGCCTTGCGCATCTCTTCGGACAGGTTCGCATAACGCTTTACGTGCTTCGGTGTGAACCAGGTGAAGAGCCCGAGCATGTCATTGCTCACCAGGATTTGTCCGTCACAATGCGCCCCCCCGCCAATTCCAATCGTCGGCACGGCTACCGACTTTGTCACCTGCTCCACCACGCGGGTGACCGTCCCTTCGACGACCATCGCGAACACACCCGCTTTCTCCAGCACTTGGGCATCGCGCAACAGTCCCTCCGCCGATTGGGGTGTGCGACCTTGTATCTTGTAGCCGCCCGTTTCGAGGATGGATTGCGGCAGCAAACCAATGTGACCGAGTACCGGAATGCCGGACGCCACCAGCGCCCGGACCTGCTCGGCGATCGACTCGCCACCCTCCACCTTTACCGCTTCGGCGCCGGCTTGAATCAAGCGTCCGGCATTCTCCAGCGCCGTGCTCACGCTCGCATAACTCATAAACGGCATGTCCGCGACGACCAGGGCATTCGGCTTGGCGCGCGCCACGGCCTTCGTATGATGGATCATGTCGTCCATGGTCACGGGCAGCGTGTTCTCATACCCTAGTACTGCCATCCCCACCGAATCGCCAACGAGGATCAGGTGCACGCCAACCTCGTCCATGATTTTCGCGGTGAAGAAATCGTAGGCGGTCAGCGCCACGATCTTCTCGCCGTGTTGCTTCATCGACCGCAACGTATGGATGTTGATCTTATGCTCGTTCATGATGCGTTCACCAATCGTGCTGCACGAATTTAACCTCTCCGTCCCCGCCTCGCAACTCCCGCAAGAGCATCCGCACCGTCTTGCCCGTGCCTTTCACAATCATGTCCGGCTGGATCGTTGACAGCGGCAGCAACACAAACCGCCGCTCCGCCATACGCGGATGCGGCACCACCAGGTCTTTCTCCAGGATTTCCTTCTCGCCGAAGTAAAGAACGTCGATGTCGATCGTGCGCGCCGCATTCTTCGGCAGGTCGCGATCACGTCCGTGCGCGACCTCGTAGGCTTGGATCTTCTTCAGCAACGTCTTTGGCGCGCCGCCAAACTCGATTTCCAGCACAGTGTTTAGAAACTTCGGCGAATTCGGCGGACACCCCAATGGTTCCGTCTCGTACAACGGCGAGGCGACATGCCAGCCTTCGTTCGACAAGCTCAACAAGTACGCCTTGGCCTGCTGTAAGTGTTTCAGCCGGTCGCCGAGATTCGACCCAAGAGCCAGTCCGACTTTCATTGCTGTCCGTCGGAAACGGGAGCGCCTGGCTTGATAACAATCGCTCGTCCCATGATTGTCCACACGAGACCGGCTTCATGGCAAATCTCATCCAATAGTTGTTTCGAGGTGATGTTCTTCCGTCGCACGGTCACCTTGTGCGGTACGGGCGCAGGCGCAGCCGCAGGCACTCTGCGGGTCTCACCCGGTGCCGTCGTTTGCACCGTATATGTAACCGGGTACGAAATGACATGCGTGAACTTGAAGTGTTGCGGATGATAGGTGCGGCTCGTGTCGTCCCAAAACTTGAGCGCATCCTCGGCTTTCACGTTCTCCAGGTCGACGACCGGGATCACCGTTTGATTCATGGCCTTCCGTATTTCCTCGGCGCGCGGGCTGGACGACGGCTGTTCCGTTCGTCCCAGGTGCGAGCAGGACGAGAAAGCAGCCATCACTACGCAGCCGAGGATCAGTTCTCGTTTCATGGTTAGCGAAGTCCCAGCACGTCTTGCATGTCGTAGAGCCCGGGTTTCTGTTTGACAGCCCACTTCGCGGCGCGAAGCGCGCCGCGCGCGAACGACTCCCGACTGGCGGCGCGATGAGTCAATTCGAGGCGCTCCCCCGGCGTGCCAAAGGTGACCGTGTGATCGCCGACGACATCGCCGATGCGCAGCGCATGGGCGGGCGCATCTTTACCACGAACATGTTTCAAGATTTCCTGCAAGCGCTTCGCCGTGCCGCTGGGAGCGTCTTTTTTGGCGGTGTGATGAGTTTCGACGACCTCGACTTCCCATTCGTTGCCAACAATCTCCGCCGCCTTTTGCGTCAACCAAAACAACGCGTTCACGCCTGTGCTGTAATTCGCCGACCAAACGACAGGAATCGCCGTCGTCAACCCCCGCACGACCTTCTTTTCGTCGTCCCCATGGCCCGTGGTGCCGATCACCAGCGCCTTTTTGTGAGCGGCCGCCAACTTGGCGACCGTAGCGGTTGCCTCATGCACGGAAAAGTCGACCAGGACGTCCGCCCGTGAAATGACCGTCGCGAGGTCATCGCCTTGATCAACCTCAGCGACGAGGTGCAATTCGGGATCGTCCTGCACACACGAAATGAGTGCGCGTCCCATACGGCCCTTGGCGCCGCAGATGATGACCTTGATGGGGCTCACGCCTTCACCAAGCCGAGGGCTTGCAGCGTCTTCTTCAATTGAGCGCGATTTGCGTCACCCATGGGCACGAGGGGCAGCCGATACGTTTCTTCGCACAGGCCCATCATCGCCATGGCTGCTTTGAGCGGAACAGGATTCGTCTCAATAAAAAGATCTTTGAAGAGTGGAAATAGTTTCGCATGGATGCGACCCGCCCGCTCGAAGTCGCCCTTCAAGGCAGCGTGAGTCATTTCTGTCAACTCCCGCGGGATCATGTTGGAAACCACACTAATCACGCCAACCGCCCCAACGCTCATCATCGGCAGTGTCAGTGAATCGTCGCCCGAAAGGATGCAAAAATCGCGGTCAACCAGCCCGCGCAACTGACTGACGCGGTCCACAACGCCCGTCGCTTCTTTCAGCCCAACAATGTGTTTGGGCAAATCGCTTCGCAGTCGCGCAATCGTGTCGTTTGCGATGTCCACGCCGCAGCGTCCGGGAATGTTATAAAGGATGAGCGGGATGTCCGCCTGTTCCGCAATCGCGCGGAAGTGAGCGTAGAGTCCTGCCTGTGTCGGCTTGTTGTAATACGGCGCGACCTGCAGCGACGCGTCCGCGCCGACCTTCTTCGCGTATTGCGTCATAAAAACCGCCTCAGCGGTCGAGTTCGACCCCGTGCCGGCAATGACCGCGCACCGTTTCGCCGCAAACTTCACTACCAACTCGATAACGTGGTTGTGCTCCTCGTGGTCAAGCGTGGGCGATTCGCCGGTCGTCCCGCAGGGAACTAGGCCGTCGATGCCGGCGGCGATCTGCTGTTCGACAAGCTGCCGCAGCCGCGGCTCGTCGACCTTCCCGTCTTTGGTAAACGGCGTGATGAGTGCCGTATGGGTACCCGTAAACATAGCGGGGTTATCCTAGGGCAAGATGCGGGTTTTTCAAGTGCTAACCTGCTGCCGCAGCCCGGAGCACGTCGTGCGAGTGGTTTAACGCCGCGTCACTGCGACTAGACATAAACGATCGAGCCATTACGCCGTAGACTTCACCCCGCGAAATCTTGATGCGGTGTGCCGGACCAAGCGGGTTCTCAGTGCGCAATCGAGCCATGGTCATCAGCCCAATCCAGATCGGCCATACACACGCCAGCCGCAATCGGAGCTCAGATCGCGGAATTCGCATCGTGTATTGCCAGCCTGCGTCCAGATGCGCCAACGCCGTATCCAGCCAGTGTGCATAGACCGGACGAATCGTTTCAAAGTTCTTGGGGTCTAGCAACGCACTGGGCGCGCCCACGGGTAGATAGCAACGACCAATGCGCAGGTCTTTCGGGATGTCGCGAAGCACATTCACGAGTTGTAGTCCCTTCCCAAAACGCACTCCGAGTGCGCACATTTCCTCGGCTTTCCAGTCGTTCAATGCCGGTAGATGCGCCATGCACATCTTCGTCCAGAATTCCCCGACGCAACCGGCCACCATATATGTGTAGCGGTCCAGTTCTTCGTCGTTGGAGAGCGCCACCAACTCTTTCTCCGTCTCGCCGGGAAAGCGTTTGAGGTCGAAAATTTGGCCGCTGACAATAATCTTCAACAACTCCTGGATTCGACGACTATCCGCTTCATCAAACTGTCCCAGCGTGACAATGCAGTCTTCTAATCGTTCCAACAGTTGCCGTTCGCCATCAGAAGTTTGTTGTCCCGCGATGGCTCCCAACTCCGGCACATGCGACAAATTCTGAAGCTGTTGCAGCGCGAAAATGCGTTTCGCTCGCGGCACCGCTTTCGTGTCCGCGATCGTGTCGGTCGCCCGCGCCAACAGGTAGGCCAGCGAAACCTGCGGTCGAATCTCCGGCGGCAACACGCGCAACGTGAGATAGAAGGAACGCGACACGTCGCGCAGCAGTGGGCCGATCAGTTCAGTTTGCGTGGTACTCATCTGCGATTGCGCGCCACGATAAGCCTGCGCGATTCATGCTGCAAGACAACAAGACAACCTTGTGATTTCGCCCGCGGTGCCCGATAATTAACTCATGCCGATTCGAATGACCATTCGCGTATGTTGCTGTCTGCTTCTCGTTTCCTTCGCGGCAAACGCCTTAGCCGATTCCCCGACCATTACGCGCGACCCGAAGTACCCGGCATATTGGTGGACGCCAGTCTCGAAGGAAGGCGCTCCTGCGTGGGAAATCCTGCCGCAAGAAGCCGGGCCCGGCGAAGTGATTCTGTCAAAGCGCAACGAGCTTGGGCTGCTTTCCAATTTCGCGGCGACTCCGTTTGAATTTCATGGCAAGCGCTACGCCAGCCTCGAGGGATTCTGGCAGATGATGAAGTATCCCGAGGACACCAACGACCTGCGCGCAACATTTCCGGGGTTGGAATGGAAACTGACACGCGAACAGGTTGCGCAACTCACCGCGTTCGATGCCAAGCACGCCGGCTCGGTGGCTGACGCAAACATGAAGAAAATGGGCATCACGTGGGTCACGTTCGAAGGCAAGCGCATCGAACCCCGTTCCACCACATCAGACGAGTATTACAAACTCATTGTCGAAGCGACGCGCGCAAAAGTCGCGCAGAATCCCGAAGTACAGAAGGTGTTGCTCGCCACGGGCGATCTCGTGTTGAAACCCGATCACCACCAGGAACCCGACGCTGCCCCCGCGTGGCGCTACTACGAAATCCTCACAACCATCCGCACCGAGCTACAGAAGAAGCAGGAACCCATTACTCCCGCTGGAACGTCCCCACTAACTCCGCTTCCGCGATGATGTGGCCCTTCATCGCTGCTTCGAGCTGCTGACGAGTCGCACGGGATGCCAGTTTTAGTTCCACGTCGAGGGCGTATAGTCGGAAGTGATAATGATGCGCGCCGTGACCGCGCGGCGGACACGGCCCACCATAGCCGACCTTCCCGAAATCATTCATCCCCTGCGCCGCAAACCACGTCTTGGCTCCGGACGGGTTGACCATGAGCCGCGTTCCCACAGCATCGATCTTGGACGTATTCTCCGGCAATTCGGAAGTGTCCATGTCATAGATCAACCAATGCACCCACGTACCGCCGGGCGCATCGGTATCGTCCGCGATCAACGCGAAGCTCTTTGTGCCGGCAGGCGCCCCTTCCCACTTCAACGCAGGTGACACATCCTCGCCACCGCACGTATGTTTGACCGGTATCGGTTGGTTGTTGCGAAAACTCGGACTCGTCAAAGTTAATTGTGGCACAGTTGCCTCCTTGCCCTGCGCGTGCGCCCGAGCGTATGCGCTCAATAATATCATTACAACGCAGATGCTGGTTCTCATCGTGTCCTCCGTCACATATATTTTCCACGGAACCGGCGCACGACGCAAGTTCTGCTTGCAAATCGACCAGAAATCCATATACTACGTACAGCATCAGGAATGACCTCGATATGGATCGGGGCCTGCCAACCGAGGCGGGAGCGCCTACGGTGGCTTGCTCAGGGCAGTCAGCCTTGAACGATGTGCGAGCGGCAAATGGCCGTTCGAACAATCAGCTCCGCGCAACCGCGCTTCGCTTGATGCGAGTCGCGGTTTTTGTTTGTCCTGATGCGTGAACCGAAAGGAATACGCATCATGTCAGTAACAGCTACACAGCCAACAGTCACAACCGTCCGTTCCGAAATCTCCGCAATTCGTCAACCGCAACAGACTGGCCCAAGGCGCGACGCAACATCGCTTAGTGCCGCTTTCGCGGAGCAACCAACCCCGCGCCGACTGGACGAATGGGCGGCGGCACTGGATTTCCCGTTGGATTTCCAGATTTAATCACACATCAACGCAGGCCGGGCTGTCGCTTGTCATGCGGCAGCCCGGCTGCTAATGTATCGCCCTTGATTTTCACATGAACGACCGCGCTGACAGAACCAAGTTGCTGAAGTCGCTACTGGATGAACGCATCCTCGTGCTTGACGGCGCGATGGGGACGATGATCCAGCAGGTGAATCTTACTGCCGATGATTTCGGCGGCGCGGCACTCGAAGGTTGCAACGAGAACCTCGTGCTCACACGCCCCGATGTCATCCGCGACATTCACAAGAAATATTTCGAGGCGGGCGCGGACATTGTTGAGACGGACACGTTCGGCAGCACGCCCATCGTGCTAGCGGAGTACGCCTTGGCGGACAAATGTTACGAGATCAATGTCGCCGCCGCCAAAATCGCGCGTGAGGCGGCAGAGGAATTTTCCACACCCAGCAAACCGCGGTTTGTCGCTGCGTCGATTGGGCCGACAACTAAAGCCATCACGGTCACGGGTGGCGTGACGTTCGACGGACTGATTGAGAATTTTTATCAGCAGGTGCGCGGTCTGGCGGAAGGTGGCGCGGATATCCTGCTCGTTGAGACGTGCCAAGACACGCGCAACATCAAGGCTGCGCTCATCGGCATCCAGAAAGCCTTCGACGAACTCGGCTTCCAACTACCGATTATGGTTTCGGGCACGATTGAACCCATGGGGACGATGCTCGCGGGACAGGCGGCGGATGCTCTCGTCGCTTCCTTGCAGCATGTTGACTTGCTGAGTGTTGGTTTGAACTGCGCGACCGGTCCTGAATTCATGACTGATCACATCCGCACGATTCACAACATGGCCAACACGCGCGTCTCGTGTTATCCAAACGCCGGCCTGCCGAACGAAGAAGGGCTGTACCTGGAAACGCCGACCACGCTCGCGTCGGCCCTTGAGCGCTTTGTCAAAAACGGCTGGCTTAATATTGTCGGCGGGTGTTGCGGGACAACTCCCCCGCACATCAAGGCCATCGCGCAGATGGTCGAGGGAAAAGAACCGCGCAAATTCCGCGCGCAACGCAAATCCTGGTACAGCGGCATCGAACTCGTCGAAGCGACCGACGACAACCGTCCGCTCATCGTGGGCGAACGCACCAACGAAGTCGGCTCGCGCGCGTTCAAGCGGCTGATTACCGATGAGAAATTCGAGGAAGCGACGGAGATCGCGCGCGCCCAAGTCAAAAGCGGTGCGCACATCATCGACATCAATCTCGAAAACACCGACCGCGATGAGTTGGGCGACATCGACCGCTTTTACGAGAAGGTGATTCACAAGGTCAAAGTGCCGTTCATGATCGATACGACCAATTACAAGTCGGTCGAGCGCGCGCTGACGTATTGCCTCGGCAAGAGCATTATTAACTCGATCAACTTCGAGGATGGCGAGGAAAAATTCGACCATGTGTTGCCACTGGTGAAGAAGTTTGGCGCGGCGATTGTCATTGGTTCGATTGACGAGGACAAACAGCAGGCGCAGGCGATCACGCGCGAGCGCAAGCTCGCCATCGCCCAGCGCGCCCGCGATTATTGCGTCAAACACGGCATCGCTGAGGAAGACATCATCTTCGATCCGCTCGTGTTCCCTTGCGCGACGGGCGACGAGAACTACATCGGCAGCGCGGTCGAGACTGTCGAAGGCGTGCGATTGATCAAAGCGGCGCTACCGAAATGCAAAACCGTTCTCGGTGTGAGCAACGTCAGCTTCGGTCTGCCGGCGGCGGCGCGCGAAGTGATTAATTCTGTGTTCCTCTATCACGCGACGAAAGCGGGGCTCGACCTTGCCATCGTGAATGCGGAAAAACTGGAGCGTTACGCGACCATTCCCGAGCAAGAACGGAAGTTCGTCGAGGATTTGTTGTGGAATCGTCCATTCGAGGGATACGACGCGCCGCAGGATTATCGACAGCAGACGATGGTGCAGCGCATCGAGATCAACAACCATCACATCGAAGCGGTCAATGTTCATTTCCGCGGCGCGGAAAGTCGGGTGAAGAAAAAGACGTCCGACCTGCCGCTGGACGGACGGCTTGCCAATTACATTCTTGAAGGCTCCAAGGAAGGGCTCATTCCCGACCTCGACTTGAAGCTCAAGGAAGCCAAGCCGCTGGACATCATCAACGGGCCGCTCATGGACGGGATGAAGGAGGTCGGCCGGCTGTTCAACGCCAACGAGCTGATCGTCGCGGAAGTGCTGCAAAGCGCCGAGGCGATGAAGGCCGCCGTCGCCCACCTCGAACAATTCATGGAGAAGAAAGCCGACTCGACCAAGGGCAAGGTCCTGCTCGCCACCGTCAAGGGCGACGTGCATGACATCGGCAAGAACCTCGTCGAGATCATTCTCTCGAACAACGGCTTCAACGTCATCAATCTCGGCATCAAGGTGCCGCCCGAAGACCTGATCAAGGCCTATCGCGAGCACAAGCCTGACGCCATCGGCCTGTCGGGCCTACTCGTGAAAAGCGCGCAGCAAATGGTCATAACCGCGGGCGACCTCAAGAACGCGGGCATCACGGTGCCGTTACTGGTCGGCGGCGCGGCGTTGAGCGACAAGTTCACGCGCAGCCGGATTTCGCCGAGCTACGAGCGCGTCGTGGTGTATTGCAAGGACGCGATGACGGGACTGTCGATCATGAACCGATTGATGGACCCCGCCGAGCGCGACAAGGTGATGACGGAACATCGTGCGAGCGACATTCCTGTCGCGACCGGGACCGTAGAACAGCTTCCCGAGACGACCGAACGCAGTTCGCGCGTTCGCATTCTATCTCCATTGGCCGCGCCCTACCCCGAGCGCAAAGTGCGCGACGTGCCGCAACTTCGCGAAGTGTGGGAATACATCAATCCGCAGATGCTGTATGTGCGCCATCTTGGTTTCAAATCCAATTTCGAGAAAGCCCTGGCGGCCCGCGACCCGAAAGCGCTGGAACTGCACAACCTTGTCGAGGATGTGAAAGCCGAGGCCGCGAAGTTCATGAAGGTGAAAGCGGTGTGGCAGTTTTTCGATGCGGAAGCGGAGGGGAATAGCATTAAGCTATTCTCTCACCACGAAGGCGCGAAGGACACGAAGCCAGACCACATCTTCAACTTCCACCGTCAGCGGAAGCCGGATGGCTTGTGTTTGTCGGATTACGTGAATCCGCCGAGAGACAGCGTCGCCCTCTTCGTGGTCGGCGCGGGCGCGGGGATACGTCAACGCGCCGAGGAATACAAAGCGAAAGGCGAATACCTGAAGTCGCACGCGCTGCAAGCGCTCGCCATCGAGACCGCCGAAGGTTGCGCCGAGTGGTTACACAGGCGCATCCGCGAGGATTGGGGTTTCCCCGATCCCGCCGATATGACGATGATCGACCGCTTCACCACAAAGTATCGAGGCCGCCGCTACAGCTTCGGCTACCCCGCCTGCCCCGCGCTGGAAGATCAGGCCGGCATCTGGAAACTATTGAAGCCCGAAGAAATCGGCGTGCAGTTGACCGAAGGCTTCATGATGGATCCCGAAGCCAGCGTCAGCGCGCTGGTCTTTCATCATCCGGATTGCACGTATTTTGGCGTCGGGGATGTTACTGATTCTGCGGAATGAACTACGGAGCGGCTTGACCTTCTAACGTAAGCGAACGATAATTACACGTCATGGCCACGGCAAACATCAAGCTGGACTTGAAGCAGATCGCTGAGCATCTGCCAGCGGGCGCTTCGTACGCTGACGCGATGTATGAATTGTACGTTCGCATGAAAATTGCAAATGCGAAGCAAGCAGCCGATGAAGGCCGGGTCATCCCTCACGAGGAAGTGAAGCGTCGGTTTGTGAAATGAAGATCGTCTGGACCGAACCGGCGGTCACCGACCTCGACGCCATTCGTACCTATATCGCCCGTGACTCTGAGACTTACGCCGACGCTCTCATCTTGGAGATCTTCGAGGCCACCGACCGACTGGAGCGTTTTCCCGAATCTGGGCGCGTCGTTCCTGAACTCAACGATCCTACGACACGCGAGATCATCGTTGGCAGTTATCGAGTGATGTATGACACCAGTGGTGATGCGGTGCGCATCCTCGGCGTGCTGCATGGCGCACGGCAATTTCCACCGACGAAGTAGTCCTCATCCCTCTATTTCGAGGCATCCCTAAAACAACAGGCTAGCTTCCAGTTTCGGCGGAAACAGATGTTCCACCAACCTTATTGTAAACAGGGAACTTGCCCTTGTGGTCGTCCTTGTATCTATCAATCCAGTGTGCTTCCCACCGCACCTGCTGGTCTGGATCATCGACTAGGGAATATTCGATCATATCGAATTGCCACGCCTGTCTCTCCGGAGATCTCAAACGCACATTAATGTCGCCCCTGCCTATGTAAACAATTTCGCCACCCTCCGTTACGTAGCGGTAGATTCCACGTGCCTGTGGAGGAATGTCCTTTGATTCTCGTGCTCGTCTTTCTTCAAAGGCGGGGCAGAGCTGGATGCTCCAAACTTTTCCAAAGGGTGTATTCTCTTGCTTGGGCACGAATCGTCGATACTTGGGAGGCAGCTTTGCAACAGATCGAACCCAATCGAGTTTCCTGACAAGAGATTTCGCGGAGCAATTCAAACCCTTGTGGCCCGCTCCTGCCGGCACCAACGCAAACGAATTGGGGCGGTCTTCTTTGCAAAACTCGAATCCCAATTTAAAACTCTGGGGGGTCCGCTTGTACAGTAACCCGCATGTTCGCGCTTAAGTCGGCAACTCTGACAAATTGTGCGCTGAATGCAATGCGCTCATACGCGACGCTGATAAACGCGTTATCAGATCCTTCAGCATTGTCTTCTCTTTTAACTACTTCCCAAGCCATAAACCTCTCTGCTTTGCGTCTTTTTGTTAGGCAAGTTTTACACAGCATGTCTGTTTTTTGAAAGCCAAAGTTGGCAGCCCATCACGGCTCGCCTTTTTCCACGGTCCCGAGTTCCTCATTGCGCGGTTGGGCGATGTCGGTTTCGGCGAAGGCGCCGTGTTGGGGCAGGATCATGAGGAAGCGGGTGGTGCGATCGATCTCCGCCTTGCCGCTTTGAATCCGGCAGGCGAGGACATGGCCACCAGCGTGGCGGTCGGCGGTGAGGAAGTGGAAATGGTAGCCGGGCACATTGAGTTTCCCGGCGTACTCGGGCACGCGGAACCCAACCATCGTGCCGCGCACGTGATGGAACTCAAAGATGGATTGTCGTTTGGCGGCTTCCAACAGCGGCGGATACGGCAGGTGTTGACGCGGGACGCTGCGGGCTTTGACGCTGGCGAACACGCCTTCGATGCGGATGGCGTAGAACGCGTTCTTGTCGGGCAGCACCTGATCGAGGGCGTGCTCGATGCCGTGGAAGTCAAGGGAGTTGGTCAACGAGAGCGAGTGGTCGGGCTTGAAGAACGTCACGGTCGCAAACGGCGTCAACATCGCGTCGGCCACCAGCGCCACCGTCCCGTCGGTCTTGACCTGGTAGAAGTTGCCGTCCAGCGCAACCATCTCGCCGTCGAGCGCGTTGAACGTGCCCAGTCCGAAGTCCCCGTGCCGCTTGAGCTGACCGAACGTCAAATCGCCATCGTACACGCCCGAAAGTAGGGCATTGATGGTCGAGTACTGCACGAGCGTCTGGCGATTGCTGTTATCCGTCGCGCAGCCAACGAACACGGTGAGGAGCAACGCAATCAGGTAACTGCGCGGGCGCTGCCGGTGGCGAATCGGTTTCACGATGTCGGATTGAACGCGTCGGCCACACCCCGGAGCAAGCACAAATTGTCGGTGCACTTGCAATCGACGTTCACGGTGGCTACACTTTCCGTCATGATCATGAAGAACACATCCACGACGATGCATCGATTTGCCACCGCGTACGCATTCGTTCTCGGGCTGGTTGTCCTCGGGACGGCTTGTTCGCCGAGCGAGGCACCGAAGCAAGATGCGACGGCGCAACCAGCAGCAGCCGCTGCGACGAACCGATCGCCAGCTGATGCCGTATCACCGCCGCCGATCGGTGCGACACCCCAACCCACAACTGCTGCACCCGCACAACCAGGAGCTACTGTGACCGAATTGAAAATTGAAGATACCAAGGTCGGCACGGGCGCCGAGGCCGCCGCGGGCAAACAAGTGACGGTCCACTATACGGGCTGGCTCACCGACGGCACGAAGTTTGACTCGTCCAAGGACCACGGGCAACCATTCAGCTTCCAACTCGGCGCCGGTCAGGTCATCAAGGGCTGGGACCAGGGTGTTGCAGGAATGAAGGTGGGCGGAATTCGCAAGCTGACGATCCCCTCCAGCCTCGGCTACGGCGAACGAGGTGCGGGCGGCGTGATTCCCCCGAATGCGACGCTGGTGTTCGAAGTTGAACTTCTCGGCGTGAATTAAAACGCATCCTGAAGGGTGCGGCTACATCACAATGAGGATTAGCGTGTTCAGTACACGAAGAGCCCCAGCAAGACCAGGAACACGCCGACGGCGGCCCCCACCGAACAGGCGAACCGGCAACGGGCGGTGTTGGCTGTCATAAAGGCGATCCAGTCACGGACCTGATGCGGCGCGGAGGCCATCCAGACCGCGCCGCAGACCTGGATGTAGGCCAAGACGGTGACGACGAGGCGTAACGGGGAATCGCTGATGTCGGCGGCATTGAGCACGACCTTGGAAATCAGCAACATCAGGGCGGCCAGGCCGCGAAGGGCGAGAAACTGGTCGGCGTATTGGATCACCAGCCAGTAGGCGATCGGAATCCCGATGACGATAAACGGTTTGACCCACGCGAAGTCGTCGACGGCGGCGAAGAAGTACAACACAATGCCTGCCCAGACCGCACAGACTCCCATGAGGATGCGTCCCCATAACACCGAGCGCGGAAACTTCCGCGCTTCCGCGCTGAATTTCTCCGGGGCAATAATGCCCGGAAGTCGGCCGGCAATAATCGCCGTGCCGAGGATGGTCGAGGTGATGGCTAGTCGTGTCATAGGTTGTGGATGGCGGGATCGCCGTAAAGTGTGATGGTGGTGGCGCGGTCGATGCGCACCGGCAGCAATTCACCGTGATGACGCTCGTCGCCGTCGATCAGCACGATCTTGTTGGTGCGCGTGCGGCCAAACATGCGTTTGCCCGCCTTCTCGCTGCGGCCTTCAACGAGGATTTCAACGGTTTGGCCGACGAGTTCCTGATTCTTGCGGTTCATACGCTCGTTCAGGATTTCCAAAACGATCTGGTTGCGCTTTTCCTTCTCGTCGTCACTGAGTTGATCGGGCAACTCGGCGGCGGGCGTGTCGCGGCGCGGTGAGTACTTGAAGATGTAGGCCTGGTCGAATTCCACTTCGCGCATGAGTGAGGCGGTTTGCTCGAAGTCCTCCTCGGTTTCACCCGGAAAACCCACAATGACATCGGTGCTGATCGCGATGTTCGGTTGCGCCTCCCGGAGTTTGTCGAGGATCCGCAGATACCACTCGCGGCTGTACCCACGATTCATGGCCTTTAACAGCCGATTCGAGCCGCTCTGAATGGGCAGGTGCGCGTGCTCGCAGAGTTTCGGCAAATCGCGATAGGCTTCGACCAGATCGTCCCCGAAACCTTTTGGATGCGGCGACGTGAAACGAATGCGTTCCAGTCCCTGCACTTCGTGCACAGCTTCGAGGAGTTGGACGAACGCGGACTTGCCATCCTGCTTTCCAATGTCTTTGCGTCCGTAACTGGTCACGATCTGGCCCAGCAAGGTGACTTCCCTCACGCCTTGATCGACGAGTTGACGGACTTCCTCGACAATTTCCGCAATCGGCCGGCTCCGTTCGCTGCCGCGCGTGTAGGGCACAATGCAGAACGAACAGTACATGTCGCAACCTTGCATGATGCTGACGAACGCGGTGACCTGGCGATTGCCGTTTGTGCCGAGGACGTGGTCCTTGATCGTGGATTCGCTACCAGATTCTTCCGCGACGTCCACGATGGCCTTCAACTCTTCATCATATAGATCAGCGTCCTCGCGGCGACGCGTGAAAATCTGGTCGAGGTAATCGGGGACGTGATGAAAGCGCTGGGTGCCCACAACCAGATCGACCGCGGATTGTTTTTCGGCGAGTTCGCCGCCGCGGCTTTGGGCCATGCAGCCGAGGTAACCCAGCACGAGGTCGGGCTTGCGGCGCTTGAGATGCGCGAGCGAGGTCATCTTGCCGATGGCCTTTTGTTCAGCGAGGTCGCGGACGCTGCAGGTGTTCAGCAGGATCACATCAGCATCGCGCTCGGAGGGGATGATCGCGTAACCGCGCGCGCGCAACATTGCCGCCACGGCCTCGCTGTCGCGCTCGTTCATCTGGCAGCCGTAGGTCTTGATGTAAACCTTCTTCATCATCAGACGGTCGACTGGCTATAGATCAGCGCCATGAGTTCGGTGCGGCTGGTGACATTCTTCTCGAACGCGCCGCGCATGGCGGAAGTGATGACCGATGAGCCGGGCTTTTTCACGCCGCGCATGGTCATGCAGGTGTGGACGCCTTCGCAGACAACCGCCACGCCATCGGCTTTGAGTTCGTGGTTGATGATATCCGCGATCTGGCTGGTCATGCGCTCCTGCACCTGCGGGCGGCGGGCGAACGATTCCACGACCCGCGCCAGCTTCGAGATGCCGACGATGTGACCGTTGGGAATGTATGCGATGTGCACTTTTCCAAAAAATGGCATGAGATGATGCTCGCACATGGAGAAGAAAGTGATGTCTTTGACGAGCACGAGTTCATGATGGTGCTCATCGAATTTTTTACTAAGCGCAAGATGCGGCTCCTGCTCCCCCTGCCCAAAGATCTCCTCGTACATGCGCGCCACACGGTCCGGTGTGTCGCGCAAACCATCGCGGTCCGGATCCTCGCCGATGGCTTCCAGTAAGAGGTGCACCGCTTCGCGGATTTTCTTCTTATCAATTGTTTGGTGATTTGGCATTCGCCACCCTCAGAATCTGCCCACCATAGCCCAGCGTCTGGGAATGGTCAATGCGAGGAACTGCGTTGATCCGAGCTCAATTGGCTTTCCGTACAGCATGACTTGCTTCCCACAAATCCACGAAGGCGGGGTCGGGTGATTGGATGACGGTAATGTGTTTGCCTTCGCGGTGAATGCGCAGGGTCGGGGCGGGAGTCGCAGTCCGCTTCTCGATCACCTTTTTGTATGCTGCGGCGAACTCCGCTGCTTGCGGCTCGGTTTCCCAAGCGATCACCCACACGAGAGCGGTCGGTCCATTCGTGCCTCGTTCGTAAACCTGGTAGCGATCACCGTTCCATCCTTCTGCCTGTATCTGGGCATCGTAAGCTCCCATGCCCTGCCCCAGGACGAAGCGTGTCCCAAATTCGCCGAGGCTATTGCTGCCGATCAACCGCCAATCTCCGGCTTCAAGCTTGGGAAGATCGAGATGTTCGGGCGTAGCGCGCTGATGCAGAAACTTGTCGGGATGAAGAATGTCCTTCGTGGTTGTCGGGGGATGGCGAAACGCCGTGTCGATCGCAGCGGTGCCGCCGGAGCTGTACAGCGTTGTCACGAATTGCTGGCCCTCCTGGTACGGGAACATCAGCATTTCGCGCAAGTACGGCGGCGCTTCGCGGAGCTTCGTTGTGTTCTGGCTGAACATCGCGCCCACATCGCCCAGCATCTTGCTCGGATCGACGTTCTCCATGTACCAGCGCGTCATGAGCACGGTCGCGTCGCCTTCGACGAGCGCGGAAGTGGCCAGCGCGAGATCATCGTTGGTCTTCACCTTGAGCGGAAACTTCAACAAATCAAAGTTCTGGTCTTGCAGTGCGTGCGTGAGTTCATGCGAGAGCAGCATCTTGTCGAGATTGCTGGAAAACACGAGGTCCTTGAATGTGTACAGCGAATGCTCTTCCGGCACGTAGAAAGCCGCGACCTGCTCGTTGTAGAGGCTGACCAGCACATTGAGCAGATCCGTGCCCTCGGGAACCAGCCCGACCGCCGCCAGCGTACGGCTGTAATCGCGCATTTCCTGCTCGGTATATTGTTCCTTCACCTTCTCCACGAGCACGCGTCGCAATTCCGAGCGGTCGATGATTTTATAATTCACCGGGCTCTTGAACGGCAGGCCGCGCAATTCGCTGGTCTGCTGCTCGATGCTCTGGCGGTCCCCGGCTTGTTCTTCTGGCTTGGGACCGCGTTGCGCAGCGGAAACCTTGGCCTGCAAATCCCGGCGCTCCTGCTCCAGTTGGGTGATCTCGCCCCGCAAACTCTCCAACGTTTGACGCAACTCAAAATTGCGCCAGCCGAGAAAGCCAAGCGCGAGGAACAACACCAGGAACGCGAGCTTGAGGAAAAACTTTTTCATTGGTGGGCTTATCCGCCCGTGCTAACGTGCCGCGCACTCTAATGGACATCCGCCAGAAAATCCAGACGCTTCTCGCCACGCCAAATTACCATCCACTCCGCCGCGACGAGTTGGCCAAAAAGCTCCGCCTAAACTCTGCCGAGCGCCGCGATTTCCGCCGCGTCCTGGCCGGAATGCTGGACAAAGGCGAGGTCGTCCGCGTCCGCACCGACCGTTTCGTCCTCCCGCACGACGCCGATCTGGTCGTCGGACGAATCGAGTTCAATGAAAAGGGCTTTGCCTTTCTGCGTCCCGAGCCACCCGCGGAGACGACGACTCCTGTCGAGCCGCGGCCCGACATCTACGTCGCGGGAGAAGACACGGGCATCGCGTTGCACGGTGACAAGGTGGTGGTCCGGTTGCATCGCGACCGGCGGAAATTCAAGGCGGCTGATAAACCCGCGGGTGTGGTGATTCGCATCCTGGAGCGTGCCAGCGAAATCGTCGTGGGCACCCTGCAGAAGGGCCAGCACGTTCACTATGTCATCCCCGACGACCCGCGCATGCCGCATGACGTTTACACCCGGCCCGCGTTGAACGCGCAGGTCGGTGACAAGGTCGTCGTCAAGCTGCTTGAATGGAAATCGCGGCACGCGAGTCCCGAAGGCGAGATCGTCGAGGTGCTTGGCAAATCCGACGCGCCCGGCGTGGACATCGTGGCCATCATTCGCAAGCATCGCCTGCCGATCGGTTTTTCGGAACAAACCCTGGCCGAAGTCGCCCGCATCCCGGAAAAGATTTCCCGCGCCGAATACGAACATCGGCTCGACCTGCGCGGGAAGTTCATCGTCACCATTGACCCCGACGACGCGAAGGATTTTGACGACGCGGTGAACGTGGACGAATTGCCGGGTGGCGGTTGGCGTCTCGGCGTGCACATCGCCGACGTCTCGCACTACGTCCAGCCCGACGGCGCGCTCGACCGCGAGGCGAATGCGCGCGGCAACAGTGTTTATCTCGTGGATCGCGTCCTGCCCATGTTGCCGGAAAAGCTTTCGAACAACCTGTGCAGCCTGCGGCCCAATGAAGACCGGCTCACGCAATCGGTGTTCATCGAGTTCACGCCCAAAATGGTGGTCCGCAAGATGGAGTTTGCGCTCAGTGTCATCCGCTCCCGGCAACGGCTGACCTACAAGGAAGCGTTTGCGCGCCTCCAGTCGCGCGACGACCATGAGGAACTCACGCACGAGTTGAAAAAGATGTGGCGGCTGGCTTCGCGTCTCCGCCAACAGCGTTTCGCGCACGGTTCGCTGAACCTGGATTTTCCCGAGGTCAAGGTTCGCCTCGATAAGAACGGAAAGCCGACGCATATCGAGAAGATCTATTACGATATTTCCCACCAGCTCGTGGAGGAGTTCATGCTGGCGGCAAACGAGGCGGTCGCCAAACACATTTGCCAGTTGCAGATTCCGTGCATCTACCGGATCCACGATGACCCCGACCTGGAAAAGTTGCGCGACTTTCGGCGATACGCGCAGAGTTTCGGTTACAAGGTCGGCGACGTGGCGCACCGGCAGGAGTTGCAAAAGCTCCTGAAACAGGTCGAGGGCAAACCGGAGGAGTACGCCATCAACCTGGCGTTGTTGCGTTCGTTAAAGCGGGCCCGCTACTCACCCGTTCCCGTGGGCCACTTCGGGCTGGCCAAGAAGTTCTATACCCATTTTACTTCACCGATCCGGCGGTACGCAGACCTGATCGTGCATCGCACCTTGTTGTCCTTGCTGGCGAAGGGGAAGACTTCCCCGCGCCGCTATAGTCTCCAGGAGTTGACCCGCGCCGCCGAGCACATCTCCCAGACGGAGCGCGTAGCCGCCGAGGCGGAGGAGGAGTCGGTCGAGTTGAAGAAGCTGGAGTATTTCCAGCAGCAGTTGGCGCGCGGCAAATTGGCTGTGATGGAAGCCGTGGTCTGCACGGTCCGGAATTTCGGCATCTTCGTTGAGCTGCCGGAAAGCCTGGTCCAGGGTCTCGTCCATGTGTCCACGCTGGAGGACGATTTCTACCAATACGATGAGCGCCAGGAACGCCTAGTCGGGCGGCGTACCAAGCGTGTAATCCAGATCGGGGATAAAGTCCGCGTACAGGTGGAGCGCGTTGACGTTTTCAAGCGCCAGATTGATTTTCGGGTCGTTTTGTAGGGGGAGTCTTATATCTTGAACAAAACGGCAAATTGAATTGGAACAAAATAGTGTTCTGAGCATCTCTCTTGGACCTTGCAAAGTCCGTGGTTTTAGCATCCTATTGATTCAGAATGTCTTGCAGCTTTTTTGCATCGTTTGCAGACTTAGTCATACTGACGGAAAGTGCTTAGTAGCAGTAATTTTCGCTTCTGCCTTGACTTCGATCACTGGGTTTACTAGGATGCGCAGAGTCAAAGTCGTCGAAGCAATAGATTTCACTTTGGAGATTTGTTTGGGTTAGGGATCGGAAGGGCGAGTAGAATAATGTGGACGATTAAAAAGCTTTTCTCCTGCACAAGCGAATTCAGGACCGTGACCAACCGAGGCAAACGCCCGGAGTCTTCTTTCGTTCTTTCCTGCCAGTATCTTTTTGCGATCTGCGCGATTGTCGCCGTTGCTGTAGCGTATGCTCCCACCGCCAGTGCCCAGATCGTTATCGGGCCGACTGTCAGTTTGGCGAGCTTGACGAATGATGGCGGAGACGTTCTCGTTGGCGACAAGGACTTTTCGAATTTCAGCATCAGCGGCGATTTCTCAGCCAGTCAAATCAACGTCACTTCGATCACGATCAACGGTGATTTTGGGATTCGATTCAGTGGAGCGATTGTGTCCGGTTCCAACCCCATGGACATGATTCTCGGTTACAAGGTCGCGGTGACCAATTCGCCCAATCTGATTTCCAAAGCGAACCTCCTTTTCAATGGAACTGTGACCGGTACGGGTCTGGCAGAAGTGGTCGAGCAAGTGTTCACCAACAACAACCAACTTGCTGGGCAGATGTTCGTTTTTGCTTCGACAACGACAAATAAGCTCTCAGACAGTTTGGCGATCCAGCCGCCTCAGCCTTTCCTGACCCTCTCCAAGGACGTGATTGTCACAGCTTCATTGCCGGCTTTTGCGAGTATTTCGACCATCGACCAGACGTTCACCCAGGTTCCCGAGCCAAGCGCGCTGGCCTTGGTTGCGGCAGGATTCACGGGAATGGCTCTTCTGCGACGTCGCCGGCGCTAAACGGCACCCTGACAGCAGCGGGGGTGGAGGACTTACGCAATGGGATCGAGTCTAAAGGTGTCTGGTATTGGTGTTTGGCTCGCCGCAGTTATTACCTGTGTGATCGAACTGCTGGTTCCCGTAGAATCTCACGCCCAGATCTTGTACAACATCACCTTCGGTCAGTTCTCGCCGGGTACAACGTATACCAACGCAAGTGGACCGCCCAACGATTTTTCCGCCTATGCCCCGGGCGGATCAAATCCCAGCGGGGTCTTTTCTGTCATCTTCCCTGCGTTCCTTAATTTGAAGAATCAACCCCTCGTTTGCAATAACGCCGGTCAGGGCGTCGGCAATTTCTTGATGCAGATCGGCAACGTCTCGTCTAATGCCGTGACCCTGAGCATGCAGTTGCAACTTGATTCCGTCGTTGGCGCCAAGGTGACATTCGGCCAGTCAGGTCCACCCGGTTCCAACGTGACGTCGATCACCCTGAACTACCCGGAGACCACGACCAATATTGTGGCGGTGCAATCGGTGGATGGACCCACCAATTCCCTAACGGCGCTGTACTCATTTGCGACCAGCTTGGTTCGCAGCAATCTTCAGAACATCAATTTCAGCCTGAATCTGCCGGCGCGTACGTTCAGCCTGAGCATCAACGGCGTCTCCTTCGCCAACAACGCGCCCATCGGTTCCAGCCATCCGATCAACCAGGCGGGGATCAGCATTGGCGACACGGACGGCCTGGGAAACGGTGGCAGTGGCGGTATTGACAACGTAGTGTTGACGGCTGGGTCGGCCGCCAGCATATCGGGTATCTTTTTCAGCGGGGCGGATATCATGCTGGGCCTGACGACCTCCACCAATGCTCACTATGACGTCCAAACCACAACAAACCTGGTCGCGGGCACGTGGAGCACCATTTTGAGTAACATCGCCGGTAGCGGCGGCCTGACCAACTTCAACTGCGGTCCGAGCGCTGCGCCCCAGCAGTTTTTTCGCATTGATGCCCATCCATAGACGGCCCCGGTCCTCTCTGTGGTCGGTCTCAGGACACTTTTCTTCGCGAAGCGTCGAACGTAGTCCGCCAAAACAACAGTTGTTCCTCGAGTAACGCTGATGGGTTCATCTTTCCGCCGTTTCTCGTCGAGGAATGCGGCGGTTGAGCCGCCGCGAAATCAGCCGTTGGCTTGACCCTCACCTCACGCTACGGCACTATACATCGAACATGTGGCAATGGACTGAAAACGTCGAGCAGTATGTCCTCGACGTCATCTTTGAACGGCGTCGTGATTGGCCCGCGCGACTTACCAGTGCGGGGTTGCTTGGCCTGTCCAAGATCTACGAAGTGGCCATTCAAGCCCGTTTGCTTCTCTGGCATCACCGCATCTTCCGGGACCACACCCTCGGCTGCCAGGTCGTCAGCATTGGCAACCTCAGTGTCGGCGGCACCGGCAAGACACCCGTGGTGGAGGTCTTCGCCCGTGCGCTCCAACAACGTGGGCGCCGGGTCGCCATTCTTTCGCGGGGCTACAAGAGCACCCCGCGCCCCCTCTGGCAACGGATTGTTGCCAAAATCACCTTTCGAGAGGACCGGGTCCCGCCCAAGATCGTGTCCGACGGCAGGTCATTGCTGCTCGATAGCGACCAGGCTGGCGACGAACCGTATATGCTGGCGTCCAATCTCAAGGACGTTGTCGTCCTGGTCGACAAAGACCGCGTCAAGAGTGGCCGCTACGCCATTTCAAAGTTCGGCTGCGACACGCTTCTGCTCGACGACGGCTTCCAGTATCTCGCGCTGAAGAGTCGCCTCGACATTTGCCTGATCGACCGCAACAGCCCTTTCGGCAATCACTATCTCCTGCCCCGGGGCACGCTGCGCGAGCCGATCGCCAATCTGAAGCGCGCCCATTACATTTTCATCACCAAATCGAGTGAACGTGGCGCAAAAAAACTTCGGAAAGCCATCCGCCAGTTCAATGAGAAGGCCGAAATCATCGAATGCGCCCACCAGCCGCTCTATTTGCAGGACGTCTTCACGAGCGAACGTCATCCATTGGAAACGCTGCAGGGCCTTCAAGTCGCCGCCATTTCCGGCATCGCCGTCCCCGAGAGCTTCGAGGATGGGCTCCGTGGCCTGGGTGCGAACGTCATTTACGCCAAGCGCTATGCGGACCACCACCGTTACTCCCAGCAGGAGATCATTAACATGATCAATCGCAGCCTCAAGCGCGGCGCGGGCGCCATTCTCACCACCGAAAAAGATGCGGTCCGCTTTCCAAAGATTGACCGTCGCGATATTCCCATTTATTACTTGCGGGTGGAAATCCGCATTATCTCCGGCGCAAAGGACTTCGATGACGCTGTTGCCAGGATCTGCCATCGATAGCAACGCGCCCCGTATTCTCATTCGCGCGGCCAATTGGATCGGCGACTCGGTCATGACCATGCCGGCTGTCCAGCGCCTGCGCGAAATGGCGCCCCACGCACATATGGTCCTGCTCTGTCCCGGCAAACTCACCGATCTCTGGCGCCATAATCCATTCCTCAACGAAATCATCCCTTTTGGCGACCAACCCAACTTCCGCGATCTTCGTGAACGCGAGTTCGACGTTGCCGTCATCTTCCCCAACTCTTTCCGTTCCGCCTGGGAATGTAAACGCGCCGGAATCCCGCGCCGGGTCGGCTTTGCCGGACACTGGCGCCGCTTCCTCTTGACCGACGTCGTCCGCCGAAGACGGTCGGAACGGGTTGCTTATGAGAAGCGCACGGTCGCGGGCAAAACCTTTCAAATAAAGGTTTTTCGCTCCGCGCGGCACCAGTCGGAGCATTACCTCGACATCATCGCGTACCTTGGCGGCAACCGCGAACCGGTCCCACCACGAATCCGCGTCGCCCCTGAAGAGATGCCGGCGCTTAACAAGTTTATGCGGGACGACGGTCGTCCGGTCATCGGCATTAACGCGGGCGCTGAATACGGCCCCGCAAAACGCTGGCCGGCCGAGCGTTTCGCCGAAACCGCGATCAAGGTCTCCGATCACACCAACGCCCGCTGGCTCATCGTGGGCGGCCCACGCGATGCCGGGATTGCCGACCAGATCGAAGCGCAGCTTCGGGACGCGGGGTTGGGAGAGAGCTCCATCATCAATGTCGCCGGCAAGACCACGCTGCTGGACCTGTGCGCCTTGCTCCGGTTCTGCAAGCTGCTCCTGACCAACGATACAGGCCCGATGCATATCGCCGCAGCCATTGGCACGCCCGTGGTCAGCGTCTGGGGATCGACTTCGCCCGAGCTTACCGGTCCGCTCTCGCCCCGCAGCGTCATAATTCGTCAACCCGTCGAATGCAGCCCCTGCTTTCTGCGTGAATGCCCGATCGATTTCCGTTGCATGGAAGGCGTCCAGGTCGACGAAGTCGTCAAGGCCATGCTGAAACAACTGGGCGTCGAAGACCCGAATCGTCCGCCATCATGAGCGAACCGCAAAGCGTCGCCCGCTCGGCGCGCACCGTCAGCCTGGCGGTCCTTGGCAGCCGCGTGCTCGGCCTCGTCCGCGAGCAGGTGCTGGCCTATCTCTTCGGCGCCAATCGCGAGTTTGACGCGTTCCTCACTGCTTTTCGCATCCCGAACCTGCTGCGTGACCTGTTTGCGGAGGGTGCGTTGTCGGCGGCATTCGTCACCACGTTTTCGCAGAAGCTGTCGGCCGAAGGGGACAAGTCGGCGTGGCGGCTGGCGAATCTCGTCCTGAACGCACTGATTCTTGTCCTTGCAGTGATCACGCTGGTTGGCGTTATCATCTCGCCCTGGCTTGTGCGCATGATTTCACCGGGGTTCAGCCAGATTCCGGGCAAAGTGGAGCTGACCACCACATTGACCCGGATCATGTTCCCGTTCCTGTTGATGGTCGCGTTGGCGGCGCTGGCGATGGGAATGCTCAATGCGAAGCGTCGTTTCGGCGTGCCGGCTAGCGCCTCGATGATGTTTAATATCGGTTCGGTCATCGGCGGCCTGGCCTTCGCGCTTATTCTAGCGCCGGGGTTTCTGCACAATCCGGCGCTGGCGAACCGCGCGGTGATTGGCATGAGTATCGGCACGCTCATTGGCGGCGCGCTGCAATGGATTATCCAGGTTCCGAGCCTGCGCAAGGTGGGCTATCACTACCAACCCATTCTCGACTGGAACGATCCCGGTTTCCGCCAAGTCCTGCGATTGCTCGGCCCGTCGGTCATCGGCACGGCAGCCGTCCAGGTGAACATTTTCACGGACCAATGGTTTGCGTCGTGGCCGCAGATGTCCGGGCCGAGTGGGAGTGGCGCTGTGTCGTGGCTGAACTGCTCGTTTCGGTTGATGCAATTCCCGATTGGCGTGTTCGGGGTGGCCATTGCGACAGCGACGCTGCCGACGGTGAGTGCACATGCGGTGCGCGGTGATATGGTTGAATTCCGCAGGACGCTTGCCCGCTCGATCCGCCTGGCGTTTTTCCTGTGCTTGCCGGCGGCCTGCGGCTTGTGGGTATTGGCCACCCCCATCATTTCGGCGATTTACCAACACGGCAAATTCGACGCGTTCGCGACCGCGCAAACAGCGGCGTGCGTGCGGGCCTTTTCGGTCGGCCTCGTGGGCTACGCCGCCGGTAAAATCATCGCGCCCTCGTTCTACGCGCTTGGCGATTCGCGCACGCCGATGTACGTGACAATCGCTTCCATCGTCGTTAACGCCGGCACTGATTATCTCTTTGCCATCACTTTTGGCATGGGGCCGGCCGGGCTCGCGCTCTCGACATCGATGGTGGCGCTTTGCAATTTCTTCCTGCTCTTGATGCTCATGCGCCGCAAAATCGGCCGCATTGAAGTGTCCACGCTGCTGCGTTCGCTGGTAAAAATTGCCGCGGCCTCGGCGGTGATGACTGCTGCAGCCTACGGCACGCATCGGCTTTGCGAATTCAATCGTTATGCGGACATGTTTGCGTCGATGGCCGTCGCCGTGATCGTCTTCGGCGCGGCCTGCAAGCTGCTCCGTGTCACCGAGATGGGCGAAGCGCTGGGTGTGCTGCGATTCGGGGCGAAGTAACCCAGCTGACGCAACAGCTGTCGTGCACTCCAAATTCTCCTGCAAATCGGGTATGATTCACTGTACCGATGAGCGAAGGGCCACAACTCAAATCCAGGGTCCGCGACCTGCCGAACAAGCCGGGCGTGTATTTGATGCGCGACAAATTGGGGCGTGTCATTTATGTCGGCAAGGCGCGTTCGTTGCGGAAGCGGGTAGGTCAATATTTTCATCCATCGCGCGAGATGCGGTGGGACCCGAAGACGCAGGCGCTGATCGGTTCCATCGCCGATTTCGAGGTGCTGGTAGTGAAGAGCGAGCCCGAGGCGTTGCTGCTGGAAGGCAAGCTGATCAAGGAGTACAAGCCGCGCTACAACGCGATGTTCAAGGACGACAAGCGGTTCCTGATGGTGAAGGTCAACTTGAATGAGGAGTACCCGCGGTTCAAGTTCGCGCGGTTGAAGAAGGACGATGGGGCGCGCTATTTCGGGCCATTCGTGCACGCGGGTGCGGTGCGGCTGGTCATGCAGTGGATTCGCAAGAAGTACGGCGTGCTGGTGCAAGGGACGGGTGCGCCGAAGGCGAAGGACCTGAAGTACTCAACCTATCTTGTGCCGGTGCCGCTGGCGGACATACCGCATGAAGAATACTTGCGGCTCGTGGATATGGCCTGTGAGTTTCTCGACGGCAGGAACAAGGAAGCGGTGGTGCAACTTGAAGAGGAAATGCGCGCGGCGGCAGGCGCCAAGAAATACGAACGGGCTGCTGAACTCCGCGATGTGATCAACAGCCTTCGTGAAATCGGGCGCGCGTCACGGGACCGGAAGTTCGCCCGTGACCTGTCGCCGAAGATTGAATGGCAAAGCGAGATGGAGGAACTGCAGAAGGTGCTTAATCTGCCGGTATTGCCACAGCACGTTGAGGGGTTTGATATTTCGAACATCAGCGGCACGTTGTCGGTGGCTTCGAGCGTCTGCTTCCAAGGTGGCCGGCCAAATAAAGATCACTACCGGCATTACCGCATCAAGACGGTGGAAGGCAGCGATGATTTCGCGTCCATGGCCGAGGTCGTGGGACGGCGTTACGCGCGGGTAAAGGCGGAGGGCGGTGCGTTGCCCGACCTGGTGATGGTCGATGGCGGCAAAGGCCAACTCATGGCCGCGCTCAATGCGTTGCGGAAATTGGATATTCGCGAACTGCGCGTGATTGGTCTCGCGAAGCAGATGGAGGAAATCCATGTGCCCGACCAGACATTGCCGATCCGCCTGCCGCGCAACTCCCCTGCCCTGCACCTGATTCAACGCCTACGCGACGAGGCGCACCGTTTTGCGAACAGTTATCACCAGAAACTGCGCAAACGCCGCGTGCAAGAATCCGTCCTCGATGAATTCTCCGGTCTCGGCGCGAAACGCAAGCTGGCGCTCCTGCAACATTTCGGCTCGATCCACCGTCTCCGCGAAGCGACCGCCGAAGAAATCGCGGAAGTGACCGGTATCGGCTCGAAGATGGCGGCGGCGCTGAAGGAATTCCTCGCTAATCGGTAAGGGCTGCCGTAGCGTTGCGCCATGCGGCGGGTCGCTTTCCTTGTGTTCTTGTCCTTGCGAGTTTTGTGCACGGCTTCTGTGCGCGCGGAGGATGACGCTGTCGCCTCGCGGTTGATTCCCTTCGATTCGCTGACCGTTACGAACCGCGCCCTGGTGCATGAGGTGACGGACCGTGTTACGCTGCACTGTGATTACACCGCGGAAGTATTCAGGGCGCGAATCCCGGTGTTCGAGTATCTGTTCGATCATATGGAGTCCTGCTCGGCGCTGGCGCAAAAGGTCGGGCTGATCACGTACCGTGCAACGCGGGATGCGGAGGGCCGGCTCTCTGCGGACGACCACGAAGGCGCGGCGGGTTACATGCTCAACATGTACGCGGCGGATGGCAAACGCGTCATCTACGTGGCCGGCACACAGCACGGATTGTTCGACGCGACCGGGCGCGGCGTGGCGGTCCTGGACTATCACGCCAAGACCGGCGACGAGATCGAGTACACGCGCGCGGCATTTGTGAAAGTGGACAACGTGGTGCTGGCGACGATGGCGCAAATGTTTTCCGTGTTTCTTCGTGGGACGGTGGACAAACATTTCGCGAAGGTGGTCCACAACCCGGTCACGTTGAGCGAGAAAGCGCAGTCCGATCCGCAGAAACTGTTAGAGCAGATTTCCCAAATGCCCGACGCCGACCAGCAATTGTTGGCCCCGTTCGCCGCGTTGGTGCGCTCAAATGCGAGCGTTCGAATGGCCGAGAGTAAGCGGCCGCTCTGAGGCTTGCGAATGGGGTTTGACGGACCGATCGGTGAACATCCCAGTTCCAGCCCACCACTACGGGTTGGGTTAGTGCTTGTCTTTTTTTCAAAAACAACGCAATGTATGGTTGCGCTGAGGCGACGGGTCAGCGTTCAACGCAGCAGCCTCAAAAATCGATCTGGGCTTGTCGCTTCGCCAAGAGGAGTTAGCCATGGGCAAAATCGATTTTGCAGTGGGCATCGGCGGCGCGGCTGGGCAAGGCATTGCCACCCCGGGAGATATTCTAGCTAGAATTCTGGTGCGACGCGGTCTTCATCTCAACGCGTACAACGCCTACCAGTCCATCATTCGCGGCGGACATATTTTCCTGATCCTGCGCGCGAGCGTCGACCGGGTCGGCAGCATGGGTGACAAGATTGACGCGCTAATCCCCCTGAACCAGGACACGATGAACCGCCATCTGAATCACCTGCGCGCGGGCGGCGTTTGCCTGTATGACGGTGAGAAGGTCAAGCCGGGCTCACCCAACGAAGGGGTGCAGATGTGTCCGTTGCCCGTTCGTGAGCTGGCCGGGACGAGCAAAATCCCGAGTGCGCAAAACACCATCGCGCTTGGAGCACTACTCCAAATGCTGGGCATCGATTTCCAGTTGCTCGCAGATATCCTCGCGCGACAATTCGCCAAGAAGGGCGAGGCGATCATCGCCGAAAATGTCGGGGTGGCCCGCGCCGGCTACGATTACGCCGCAGAACACTTCAAACCTTTCGCCAATCCCCTGCCGGACACCGGCAAGCGCTACGCGTTCGTCGAAGGCAACCAGGTGCTGGCCATGGGCGGGGCCGCCGCCGGCGTGAAATTCTACTGCGCCTACCCGATGAGTCCGGCCACAGGCGTGCTGCACTGGATGGCTCGCAACGCGCGCAAACTCGGCATCATGGTGCGGCAGGTCGAAGACGAGATCGGCGTGATTAACATGGCCATCGGCGCGGCGCATACCGGCTGCCGGGCGATGTGCGCCACCTCGGGGGGTGGCTTCGCGCTGATGACGGAGGCGCTCGGCGCGGCGGCGATGATGGAAATTCCTGTGGTTTGCATCGATGTCCAGCGCGCCGGCCCGGCGACGGGCGTTCCGACCAAGACCGAGCAGGGCGACCTCTGGCAAGTCCTGGGCGCGGGCCAGGGTGATTACCCGCGCGTCATCGTCGCCCCGACGAGCATCCCCGACTGCTTTAACACGGTCACTGAATTGTTCAACCTCGTTGAGAAATTCCAGTGCCCCGGCATCGTACTGACCGATTTGTTGCTCTCCGAAGGCCGTTCGAGCATTGAGCCGAGCGAATTCAATTTCAGTCCACCGATTGACCGCGGCGAAATCATCGGCTGGCACGGCAACGGCAATGGGGAGACTCCACCGCCGGAAGGTGGTTACAAGCGGTTCAAGATCACCGAAAGCGGCGTCTCGCCACGCGCCCTGCCCGGCACGCCCGGTCACGTCCATGTCGTCGCCACCGACGAACACATGGAAGACGGCGTGCTCATCAGCGACGAGTTCACGCACCCGCACAAGCGGCAGGCGATGCACGAAAAACGGATGCGCAAGATGGACGGCGTGCTACAGCTCATCAAGCCACCGAAACTGTTCGGCCCCACCAGCGCGCCGGTTACGCTCATCGGTTGGGGCTCAACCCAGGGCGTCATTCGTGAAGCGTGCGAGAAACTCGCCGGCGAAGAAGGCATCGTGGCCAACAACCTGCAGGTCAAATGGCTCGTACCGCTGCACGCGGACGAGATCCTGTCAGTCCTGGCGAAATGCGAGACGACCATTATCGTGGAGAACAACTACAGCGGACAATTCGCGCGCTACCTCCGTTCCGAAACCAGCTTCGTCCCGACCGGCCACATCCGCAAATACGACGGCGAGCCGTTCATGCCGCATCACATCGTCAATGGAGTGAAACAAATCCTGGCGCGCACCACCAAGGTGTACGTGCCCGTCCACGAATACATTGTGTAAGGAGACCAACCATGCCAGCCGAAACACATGCCTCGACACCAGTGCCCGCGACCGCGACTCCTGATATCAAATCGCCGGGCGCACGACCCACCGCGAAGGATTTTAAGGGAAAGATCGACCCGGATTGGTGTCCTGGTTGCGGCGACTTCAGCGTGCTCGCCTCCTTGGAGTTGGCGCTGGCCGAACTGGGCCTCCACCCGCACGAAGTCATCGTCATCAGCGGTATCGGCTGCTCGTCAAACCTGCCTGGCTTCATCAACACCTACGGCATGCACACGCTTCACGGGCGCGCGGTGGCCGTTGCCAGCGGCGTTCAATTGGGCAACCACAGCTTGAAGGTCATCGCCACCGGCGGTGATGGCGACGGGTACGGCATCGGCGGCAATCACTTCGTGCATTGCATGCGCCGCAACTACGACCTGACCTACCTCGTGATGAACAACCAGATTTACGGGCTGACCACCGGCCAGTGTTCGCCAACCAGCGTGTCCGGCATGAAAACCAAGAGCACGCCGTTCGGTAATGTGGAACGCCCGATCAACCCGCTCGCGCTGGCTATTGCCGGCGGGGCGACCTACGTCGCCCGCGGCTTCAGCGGCCAGCAAAAACAGCTCGTCGAACTCATCAAGGGCGGAATCCAGCACCGCGGCTTCGCCCTCATTGACGTTTTCAGCCCGTGCGTGACGTACAACAAAGACAACACCTACCAATGGTTCCGACCGCGCGTGAAAGCGCTCGAAGAACTGGGCCACGACCCAGCCGATTTCCACGCCGCCATGGAGCGGGCCTGCCAGTGGGGTGACGAAATCCCTGTCGGCTTGTTCTGGAAACAGGACGGGGTTCCGGCACTCGACCAACTCGAACCGGTACTCGCCGAAGGCGGCCCGTTGGCCCACCGCCCCCTCGGTGTTGATCCCAAGATCGCCAAGGCGTTGATCGAAGAGTTGATGTAAGCCCGCCGGCGATGAACAAGAGCAGCGCTACTTGACCTTGCTCAGGATCCCATCCATCTCGTTGGCCCGAAAGGCGCGCAGGGTCAGCGTCTTCACGTTCCCGAACGAGGCGCTCTTGAGCGTGAATGCGGTCATGGTCTCGTCGTCGGGTGCCTCGGCGACGATTACGCCGTCGTACGGACCTAGCGTCCAAAAGATGTCCGTGATTTTCACGCCCATTCTCGACGCCATTTCGGTCATGCTTGCCGCGCGCTTGGTGGTTTCCTTGACGTTGCGAATGCCCTGATCAGTCAACTGGAGCAATGCGATGTAGTTGGCCATGATGTACCATCCTTTCGCTGGTTGGGTTTCCGCCGTCAGTATGCCACGCGTTCCACGGCAAGGCGAGTGCCATCAATCGCGGTGAGCAACTGCCGCAGGCATCTGTAAACCGTGAAACGCTGACCTCGTGAATTGGTGCCGGGTTAAAGACATTCACGTGCGAAGTTGGCTCGGGGACGAATATCGCCGCATTCGTGCAGGAGTCGTGGGAATCAGCCGGCGAAAAAGCTACGGCATCCTCCAACAGGCGCTGAGGAATTACGCATTGTGGGTGGACGGAGCCGATGGTGTCGAAGTTTGGTTGCCGGAGAACCACTTGGGGAACCCCTGCTGAGGGTGTGGGCTGTCGAGGTCCACAATTCTAGGTGGGGGTGGAATCCGTTTTGTGCTTTCCTCGTGGTTTCTTCTAAGGTTTAATGAGTTTGCGCGTTATGAAGTCTGTACAGGTATGAAACACACACTCCTAATACTCAGCTTCTTGGCAGCGGTTCAAGTTGATGGTGCTGAAATGATGCCGGCCGGAAATTTAGTTATGCCTCTCCTGCTTCAATTCGACGGTGGGCAAGAAGGTTCTGGGTTTTATTTTCGCGACGGCAGTAATTCCGCCTACATCGTCACCGCAAAGCATGTAATTTACGATGGGAAGAAATTCTATGGTGATGAGTTTCATGTATTCGGCTACAGCAAGGGTGGGTTGGAAAGCACCAATCGGTATCACAACATCGTAAACTTGGCTGCACTTCAGGCTGACCAACTAGTGCGGCTGCATCCTACGCACGATATCGCCATCTGTAAAATCGGTACGGTTGTAACCAACGCAAGCGGCCAGATGGTGCTTGTAACGCAGAACAAGTATTTTAGAAGAATCGATACACCGCCGGGGGGCGAGCTCGAGGTGGCGCCGGAGACTGTCACACGCCTTAAGGACGTACCGATCGGAAACGAAGTGTATATTTTCGGATATCCCAGCAGCATCGGCATGCAGCAGGTGCCACAAATCGAATACGAAAAGCCGCTTTTGAGGCGCGGGATTGTAGCTGGAAGGAATTTTCAAGCCCACACCCTGATTTTGGACTGCCCGGTGTACTATGGAAACAGTGGAGGTCCGGTTATGGTCGTGAATCCTATAGGGTTCGGAGGGTCAGAATTCAAAGTTGTAGGAGTTGTTACGCAGTTCGTTCCCTTTGTTGACGAATGGAAGAACACCAAGCACGGTTACACCAACATCTACATCCAGAATTCAGGATATTCAGTAGCTGAGCCAATGGACGTTGTCGTTGATTTGTGCTGGTGATACACCCCGAGCGCAGATGGTCGACTGGGCCTAATGCTGCGGGCGAAGCGTCGCGGGTTACCGAGAGTGGCGGAGTCCAGCGCGTGTAGCCCAGGACGATCCATCTGTGCCCTCGTATCAGGTGGGGAATGGAGTCGAGAGGGAAACTGGGGCGGCAGCCGTCCGAGTGTTCCTTTGGCGCTTTTTTGTTGTGGAGTACGAGTACAAGTGCAAACTGCGTCAGAGCCTTGTCAGTTGCGCTGGAAAACTGTAGTGTTGTGCTGTAGAAACTATGAAAAGCAAATCTAAGAAAGCGGGAATTGGAACCGCGCACACTTCGATTCTGGGTTCTGGGAAAGAACTGGACCTCGAAAAGCCAGCGGGCATGGCGGTTACGGCGAGGACGGGGATTGATGTTTGCGGTGGAGGTACACGAGCGTACAGTAACTTGATTAACCCGGATTCGCCGGAGCCCAAGCGAACGGGCCTGCGGTACAATTTGTCCCCGTGGGTTCTGGGAAAACTGGAACGACTTGCGAGAGCGCGATTTGATGTCAGCGAATTCACATCTGAAGACCTAAGTGTGTGGAAGCAGGAAAAGGGGATCAACTGGATGATCGCCCAGAGTGTGAATGCGAGCAGCGAAATAGAAGGCGAATCGGTCCATGCGGATAAGCTAGTGCTGCTCGAGACTCCTGAAAGCGAACACGAAGGGGGCGAGGCGGACGAAGAGCTTCGGGGTCGAATTGCGGCTATCCGTTCAATATACGAAGCATACATGTGGGCGCTGAGCTTGAAACCGCTCCGCGTTCTCACGTATGAGTTCTTGCTTGAGTTGCATAAGCGGATGTTTGAAAGCACAAAGGGGGAGACGGCTGGACGAATTAAAACGGGGCATATTTTTATAGAGGGAGCAGGGTATCACGTTGAGACGCTTCCGCCTGAAAAGACCGAGGTCTTCTTGCGCAGAATTACGGAGAGGTATGCAGAGAAGTGGAAACTCGCGCGAAAACATGCTGAGTATTCAACATTTCTTCTGACTGCAGAGTATATTCTGGACTTTCTTGCAATTCATCCATTTGCGGATGGCAATGGTAGAACGGCAAGGTTGCTGTCCACGTACCTGCTAGAGAAGTCCGGTTATCACTTCGCGCGGTTTTATCCTGTTGATAATGTGGTCGTGGAAACGCGACGGAAGTACTATGAGGCGTTGTACTCCGGTCAAGTGAACTGGCTGTCTGAACGCGAAGACCTGACGGCTTGGATTGAGTACTATACTAGCACGGCATTCACGCAATGGATCCGTGCTTACGAGAGAGTCAAAGACGACCATTTAGCGAAGAAACGAATGCGATCCTAGGGCCGAGTTCAACGCTAGTAAGAACAGTTGTCACTCTTACTTGTCACTCCTCGTGTAAAAATGAGGCAATTCCGGACGAGGTGAGACAGAGTGGATAGCTGACGAACGGCTTACTTTAACTGGCTTAGGCGACAGGAGCATACCCGAGATGGAATGTGACAAAAAGCCCTTTAGAATTATGAGTCCCCTGCTCTAGTTGGCACAAATCAATTAGCGCTGACGCTGCAACTATTTTCCGACAGAGCCATCGAGAGGCAGCGCGACTGTACTGCCACCCTTGGATCTTTCCTTTTCGAGCTTGGCCAGCCCCACAGCAGTAAATAAATCCTGATTGGTCCAAACAATGAAAATGAACGAAATCACAGAAAGACAGATAAGAAGGATAACATCTTTCGAACGGATCATAAACACTGAGGCGGCTAAGACTCCTCCGGCGGCCGCTACGATACAACACACTGCATAAACCAACTTGAGAATGTATTCTGCCCTAGTCGAAGCGCTAAGTTGGAAGGATAGCGGCTTGGTACTGGGACCGCGATACTGCCAAGCTTTGGCAATATCTCCTGTTGTCACCCTGCCTTCTGCTTTTCTATAGTACGCGATCACTCGCTCCAGGTCCGCGTTTGGAATTGGAATACCAAAGACCAGGAAAGTAATTTTCTCTTTGCGAACATCCACTAGAAACGTCTTGTAGTCTGATTCAGCTTCGTGGGCTGCGATACTCTGCGAAAGGAGTTCCATTTCAACTTTTGAGTTCTGATACACATGCGAACGCTTTGTGGTTAAAAACTGAAAGAGACCAAGTACCGCGCCAAATACGACGACGATTGCTGTAGCGACTTTTATTATGAGATCAGTGTCCATGAGTGCTCATCATAAGTTACCGCTGCCCTGCAGGCAGGAGTGTAGCAAGTTCGCACGGGCAAGCAAGCATTGGGGGGATGCAGGCCGAGTCCGCCGCCGCGTGAGGGCACGCTGCCTACAACTAAGCCGGGGAACGCAGGCTGAAGCCCGCGACTACAGAAAACACGGGTTAATACTTGGGAATTGGGCGGGCTACGACGGCATCGGGCAGTAACTATATCCGCCAGTAATTTATTGGGTTGGCGAGCTTTTTGGTCTGGCTATTTGCAGGATGAATCACTAGACTTTGCCAGTTCAACCCTGGGTGAGGAGAAGCATCATGAATCGACGCAACGCGGGGCCGGTCAGTCGTCGCAAGTTCCTCGGACAACTCGGCGCAGGGGCGGCCGCGGCCGTCGGTCTCGGCGCGCTCTCACTTCCCACGTTGCAGGGGGTCGTCGAAGCAGCGGCGATTGACCCGCTGACTTCCAATCAACGCCGCGAGGCATGCTTCCGCACGCGGAAGGACGCGGCGGGGTTCGAGCGTCACCAGCCGCTGGTAGCGCATCCCACCAACGGCGAAGAAGAACTCTACGCGAACAAGATTGCCAGTTATTCGAAAGGCCTTCCGCATAACTCGCTGGGGGAGGTCGATCTTGCTGCCTACAACCAGTTGATCGCCGCGCTCAACTCGGGTCGCCCCGCTGATTTCGAAGCGATCCCGCTCGGGCTGGGCCGCAAGCTGACGAACCCGCAGTCGGGGCTGGCATTCGATCTCGAAGGACCCGATTCGCACCAGTTGGCGATCCCCCCGGCGCCGACGATCGCCAGCGCGTGGGGCGCGGGTGAGATGGTGGAGCTTTACTGGATGGCGCTGGCGCGTGACGTTCATTTTTCTGACTACGCAACGGATTCGACCATCGCTGCCGCGTGCGCCGACCTGTCGGCGTTGTCCGACTTCCGCGGACCACAGAAGGGCGGTCGGGTAAGGCCGATCACGATCTTTCGTGGAAATTCGCCGGGCGATGTGATCGGACCGTACCTGTCGCAGTTCCTGTGGCTGGACGTCCCGATGGGCGCGTTGTTGATTCCGCAGACAATGAACACGGTGCTTGCCGGCGTCGATTACATGACAAACTTCAGCGACTGGCTTGCGATGCAGAACGGGGCCGCTCCGCCGTCGTACGCGCTGGACCCGACACCGCGCTACATTCGCAACCTGCGCGACATGGGCGAATGGGTGCACGTGGATGCGCTCTACCAGGCGTATCATCAGGCCTGCCTGATCCTGCTCGGGATGGGAGCGCCTTTCGACGCGGGAAATCCGTACCGGTCGTCGGCCACGCAGATCGGTTTTGGGACGTTCGGCGGGCCGCACATCCTGAGCCTCGTCACTGAAGTCGCCACCCGCGCACTCAAGGCCGTGTGGTACCAGAAATGGTTTGTGCATCGGCGGCTGCGGCCCGAAGAGTTCGGCGGTCTCCTTCACAACACGCGCAGCGGTGCCGCAACGTATCCCGTCAACTCGGAAGTTCTCAACTCGGCCGCGCTCGGCGGCGTGTTCTCGGCGAACGGCACCTATCTGCTGCCGGTCGGCGCGCCGGAAGGTTGCCCGACGCATCCGTCGTACGGCGCCGGTCACGCGACGGTCGCGGGCGCGTGCGTCACCATCCTCAAGGCGTGGTTCGACGAATCGTTTGTGATCCCGAATCCCGTTGTGTCGAATGCCGACGGCACCGCTCTTGAGACGTTCACCGGCGCCACGCTCACCGTCGGCAACGAGTTGAACAAACTCGCCGCCAACGTCGCCATCGGTCGCAATGCGCTGGGGTTCCACTACCGAAGCGATTACTCGGAATCGCTCAAGCTTGGCGAGGCCGTCGCCATCGGCGTTTTGCAGGAAAACAAAGCCTGCTACAACGAGGGCGGTAGTTTCACACTCACCCGGTTCGACGGGACGAACATCACGATTTGATGCCGGCGGTCGTGCCCCCCGATCCGCCTATCGCAAATCGATATTTTTTCTCGACATATCGATCCTGGTCCGGTATAGTGCGGGCAGTTCTTTGACATCCGCCTTCACTGAGGTTACGGCGCGACAGGGCCTATTTCGCAAGGACGCCTTCCGTCGTTGCCCTTTGGACTATGGTGGACAAAACGGCGGATGAGATTCGCCGTCGGTAAAACCCATCGCGCGATACTTGGGGCGGAGCTATGTGGGAAAAAGGTCTTCCTCCGTCGCTAAAGCTATGGAGGACGAGCCTTGTGGAAAAAAGGCACTCTCAAAAACATGCTTTCTGCGAAACGAACCCAATTTTGTTTTGGGAGTTTTTGAGCGCATCTATCATGGGGATAGCGAGTTGCGGAGTTGCAGAGAGCGTTTATAATTTGGGTTCGTTTCGGAAAACGAACCCATTTTGACACCACAAGTGAGGGGATAGGAACGAATTAACGCCCAACATTCAATGTCCAAAGCTGAACATTCAAGTGGGAACGGGATCCTCCTTCGCTAAAGCTACAGTGGACAGGGCGTGCATTGACAGGGGGTGTTGGGGCGGTTATGATGCGCGGAGTTGCTGTAACGCTGAGAGTTCTTGTTGCACGCAAGTGCGTGAGTGAGAAGCGTTTGAGAGGGGTGTGAATCGGAATTGTCAGAAGTCAGACTAAAAAAAGGTGAGCCCGTGGAAAAGGCCCTGCGCCGGCTGAAGAAGAAGCTGGATCGCGAGGGCACGTTGCGCGAAGCGCGGGCGCATCGTCATTTTGAGAAGCCGAGCGAGAAGCGTCGGCGCAAGGCCCGCGGGCCTCGGCTGTTCGCCGGATTCTAAACGAGCATAAACAAATCAGCGGGGCCAGCGCCGCGATGCGACCGCTGGCCCCGAAGACTTTCAGGGCTGGCCCCTCTCATTTTCATGTTCGCCTTTTCAACTTGCTGGAATTCCCAGCGCCATACGGACGGGCGCGCGATGGTGAATGAAGTGCGCGCGCTCGGCTTCGAGTACGCCGAATTGGGACATGGTACGCGGCTGTCGCTTTTGGACGGTGTCTTGCAGGCGGTGGCGGCGGGCGAGATCAAGATTTGTTCCCTCCATAATTTCTGTCCCCTGCCCCTCGGCGTGATGGGGCCGGCGCCGGATTACTACCTGCCCAGTTCGCGGGACGAGGATGAACGGCAATGCGCTGTGCGGCACACGTTGCGGACGATCGATTGCGCGGCCACGCTTGGGGCGAAGATTGTGGTGCTGCACCTCGGCCTGGTGGCTATGCGGGATTACACGATGCGATTGTTGGGGCTGTATGCGGAAGGACGCGGCGACACGCCGAAGTTTCAGCGACTGCTCGACAAGGCGCAAACGGTGCGCGATAAGAAGCGGCAAAAGCATTTGGATCAGGTCTATCGGACGTTGGAGGAGATCTTGCCGCACGCGAAGGAAATGAATGTGAAGCTGGGGATGGAAACGCGATTCGGGATCGAAGAGATTCCCAACGAGGTCGAGGCGGAGGAGATCCTGAAACGGTTTGGCACCGGGTCGATAATGTACTGGCATGATGTCGGACACGCGGCGGTGAAGGAAACGCTCGGGTTGATGAAGTTGGAGACTATTTTGCACCGGTTCCACGGACGGACGCTGGGGATGCACTTGCAGGATTTTGCCCCGCCTGCCGAGGATCATCAGCCGCCGGGGTTCGGCACGTTTGATTTTGCACGGCTGGCGCCGTTCGTGACCGACGACATGGTGCTGGCGTGGGAGATTCATCCCGGATGGAAGCCGGAGCAAATCGCTGGAGGCGTGAAACGGGTGCACGACTTGCTGAGGAAACCAGTCATCGTATGAAGAAAAAACTGGGCGCGTTGGTGCGGGTGGTGGTCAGCGTGGGCATCCTGGCCTACCTGTTCAATGGCATTTTCCAAAAAGAAGTAACGGAGACATTGGGGAAGATTGCCCATTCGCCGAACGCCAGTGTCGCCGATCTGGCGCGCGATCTTCGCCTCCGTCCAGAGGAGGTGGAGCTGGTGCGCGCCAAGTGCATCGTGCTCGAACAAGAGGATGACGAGGTTGTCCCGACTGTTAGTCTCAAGAATCTTTCCTGGTCCGAACGCATCCCGTTGGTCTGGACGATCGGGCCACGGTCTTTGTGGGAAGCGCTGCGGAAGATCAGTGCCTTGTGGCTGGCCGCCGCCGTCATCTGCGCGGGAATACCCGCGGTGCTGGGCATCCTCCGGTGGCAATTGATTTTGCACGTCCAGGGCCTGGAGGTGAAATTCTCGCGTCTCTTTTCGATTTCCTTCATTGGGTTGTTCTTCAACGCGTTCATGCTCGGGTCGACGGGAGGAGATGTGATCAAGGCCTGGTATGTTGCGCACGAGACGCACCACAAAAAGGCCGAGGCCATCGCGACCGTCGTCGTCGACAGATTGATTGGGCTTCTGGCCCTGTTTGTCATCGCGCTCTTTATGATGGCGCTCTACCACACTCGCGTATTTGATGACCCCAAACTCTTCTGGTTCTCGGTCGCGACCCTCGGGGTGGTCGTGTTTACGGTCGTGGGTACAGTCGTGGGATTGTGGCCCGGCTTTGTGGACAAGTTTCCGGGATTGCGATCGTGGCTGCAACGAATGCCGCACTACGCCATGCTGCGCCGCATGGTGGATGCCTATCGCGTTTACGCCTCTCATCCGGTAATCCTGGCCAAGACGTTGCTAATCTCATTTGTTGTCCACTTTTTTTCCATGCTCAGCATTTGGTGTGTGGGCCGTGGTCTGGGAGTTCTCTCCGCGAAGATTACCGACTACTTCCTCTACCTGCCGATCATCAACTCGGTGACAGCCGTGCCGATCACCATTTCGGGCTTCGGCGTCCGCGAAGGCATGTACATCAAGATGTTTCGCGAAGTCGGCGTGGCGGAACCGGTGGCCCTCGTGATGTCGCTGCTGGGCTATCTGGCTGCGCTCTTCTGGAGCATCGTCGGTGGCGGATTTTTCCTGACTCACCGCAAGGAACTCCCGCCTACAGACCAGATGGGCCAGGCCGAATAACAACAGGCCGGTCACGTCAATACAGTGAGCGTTCCGCTGGTGACGCCCAGTTGTTTTACCACGTTCAGTCGGCGGAACAATGCGGACGAATCCGCGGCTGTCCCGTCGATCAACTCCCGGTAGCCCTGCAAGATCAGGCGGGTCTTCGCAGCATCTTCTTCCAGGAGTTCGACACGAAAGACGCGGGCGCCTGCCTCTAGGAATGATTGTAGATAATCAGCCCCGCTTTGCGCCTTCGCGTGGTAAACAGTATTACGACAACCGACATCCGCTTTCACCGGGTGCTCCACGCCGACGCGGTCCCGCAATTTCAGATTATGACGATCGCAGGGACGCCCGCAATTAGAGGCGTCCGTGCCGTTGGAAAGAAACGCGGCAAATACGCAGTGCTCCATATGAAACATCGGCATGTGCTGGTGGACCGTCAACTCAAACCAGTCAGGCGAAGCCGCGTGTAACAGATCAAGGACCTGCTGCGCGTTGAGATCGTACGAGACAGTGAGACGCTCCAATCCCTCACGCATGAGAACTTCGGCGGCCAAAGGATTGGCAACGTTGAGCGAGAAATCGCCAATCTTCCGCAGCGAGCTCTCGCGAAAATAGTCCAGCCCGCCCAGGTTGCGAATGAGAACTCCATCCGGTTTGGAGTCATTGATCATTTTAAAGAACCCCTGCTCGCCGGCTTTTTGAATCCGCGGCGTAGCCAGGAATATCTGCGTCCCGGTTCGCTTCCGCACGCATGCCACCGCCTCGTCGTAGCGGCGGATGTCTTCGAAATCCACATAAACCGTCACACAACCGGAATCGAGCGCCGCCGTGAGCTGTTCCATCGTGCGACACAAAACGACAAGTTGCGTCGCTGCAGCAGTGCGCCGCTCGGGAACATTCGCCAGCAATTCAGGAAGGACCGACGTCAATCCAGTCCGCTGCACGGCTCCCGTTTCCAGTGCCGCAACAATCTTCTCCACCAGATCGCGCCGCAGGCGATTGAGTTCGCTCACTGGCAGGATCGCCTGACCGACGAGCTTGTTGTGAAGCTCGCCCAACTCAAAATTTGTCTCCCCCATTCTTCCCAGTTGCTCGCGCAACAATTTCTCCGTCAACGGACGCCGAAACGCCGTCTGCAAAGCCATGGAAGAATTGACCCGTACCCCGTTCGCCTCAATCGTCATGGACTTCCCGACCTCGCCCTTCACCGTCAGGTCGATCCTTGTTTTCGGGCGCCGAATATCGTTCTTGAACGTGCGCTTCAATTCGCGCTGGAGCTGCGGGTCGCTCGTCTTCCACACGCGGTCGCCGGCCTTCAACTTGCCGAAATCGATGTGCCCCCGCTCGAAATAAAGTCCATTCTCCCGCGTCTCCCAGATGCGCCCGCCCTGCTCGTGATCGGTATCGCCCCCATTATCAAACACCACGCCGTCACCGGCCCGCAACGGCGTCTGCGCGTCCACTTCCACGTGGTCAGCACCAACCCGGTTGATAAGTCCCACAAATGGCCCGCGCTTCTTCCCGAAGCGCGCGTGCACCAATTCCTGATGATTCACGCCGTGCAACCACCCCGAATACAGGCCGCGCGAAAACGTCATCTCCAACTTGTACTTGTCCGCCTCGTCAGTAGCAGCGTCGCCGTTCTCGGTCGCCATCGCCGCATCAATGGCCTTCCGATAAACCTGGCACGTCGCCGCCACATACTCCGGCGACTTGAGCCGCCCCTCGATCTTGAACCCGGTCACTCCCAGCCGAATCAATTCGGGAATCTCCTGAACCGCCGCCAGATCCTGTGGCGAGAGCAGATAACGTCGGTCGCCCAGCTCCTTCAACGCGCCGTCGACGACTAACTCATAAGGCAACCGGCAAGCCTGCGCGCACTCACCGCGATTGGCACTGCGTTGCCCGAGCGCTTCGCTCGTCAAGCATTGACCCGAATACGCCACGCATAACGCGCCGTGAACGAAAACCTCCAGCGCCGGGATTTCCGCCTCGTTGCCGAACCTCGCGATCTCCTTCATGGACGCTTCCCGCGCCAACACCACGCGCTTGACGCCAAGACGTTCTGCAAATTTCGCGCCTTCTGGCGACGTGATCGTCATCTGCGTCGACGCGTGCACGTCCATCCGCACCCTGAGCTCACGGGCCAGCACCGCCAACCCGAGGTCCTGCACGATGATCACATCCACGCCCGCCTGGTCGAGAAGCATCAGCTCGCGTTCCGCCTCCGCCAGCTCGTCCGTGAAAATCAGCGTATTGACCGTACAAAACGCCCGCAAGCCGTGCTCGTGCAGAAAGCGAACCAACCCCGGCAACTGCTCCTCGGCGAAATTGTCCGCGCGCATTCGCGCATTGAATTTCTGCAACCCGAAATACACCGCGTCCGCGCCGTTCGCCACCGCCGCCCGCGCGCACTCCATATTCCCCGCCGGCGCAATCAATTCTAATTGCTTCTTCAACACGCAGTCACCATACCAGAATCTCCGACAACATGATAGGAGCCGTTGTAGGCCCGGCGAACTGTAGCCGCGCCGTAAGGCGCGGTCCTTCCGGCCTGTTGTAGCCGCGGGCGTTGACCGCAGGACCCCGCCGTTGTAGCCGCGCTTGCTAAGCGCGGTCCTTTTCCGTCCGCTGTAGCGGCGGTCTGCGACTGCCGAGTCCGGAATTGTAGGGCAAACGCCCCGCTTGCCGTCATCTTCCCCTCCATCCCCATTTGAACGTTGAGCGTTTGATGTTGAATGTTGGGTGTTAATCCGTTCCGACCCCCTCTCTTGTGGTGTCAAATTGGGTTCGTTTTCCAGAACGAACCCAAATAAAAATTTGCCCTCCACAGTTGTAACCCTCTTTCATTCCGATCGATGCGCTCACAAATACACGTTTTCAATTTGGGTTCGTTTCGCAGAAACCATGTTTTTGAGAGTGCCCTTTTTCCACAAGGCTCGTCCTCCATAGCTTTAGCGACGGAGGAAGACCTTTTCCCCACATAGCTCCGCCCCGCATGTCGCACTACAGATTTACCGACGACAAAGGCCTTAGCGAAGACAGACACAAGTTCTCAAAGAACTGCCTGACCATACATCGCCCGCCTCACCGTGTCCAGCACAATTATCACTTTCCGATACTCCGCGTATACTTGTCCGCCGTCTCGTCCGCGGTAGGTTTGCCGAAGGCGCAAGCTTTAGCGAAGGAGGATTCCACTCCCCGGAGGTGATCAAGGGGTGGATGTCCCGTCCTGCCCGTTGTAGCTGCGCTTCTGTGAAGCGCAGATTGTCGAAGAGGCGAGCGAGCAAACTGAACACGCCGAAGTTGTGGGCAGCAATGGCGCGGTCAGTCCGGCCGGTTGAGACACGATAATTCTTCGCCACATCCGAGATGGTCGTCAGCCGCGACCGCCGAAAAATCTTGCTCTCCAGGACATTTTGCGTTATCGCTTCGCGTAGCCAAGCCCTTGTATGCTTGGTATGCGAGGGTGGCGCATCGCCAATGCAATTTAGGGCGGTTGAATTGAAGCAAGGGTCGGCATTTGTCGGACATGAGATGCGCGATAGTAATGTGAGACCAGCGAGAGACTCGCGATCGGTTCTTCGATTTGGAGACTACAAATCGGGAAACAAAGAGGGTGGTACGTGCAAGATGCGTCACAAATCATGGATTCTGCTTGGTTTATTCGTAGTCGCTATCACGATGGTACTTTCAGGCGTTGGCTACGCCCAATGCCAGCGTGACATCTGTTGCTCAACGATAGCGGCGGGACCGGACCACAACTTCGTCGCTGGCAGAGCGCTCGTTGGCGATACGATTGATTTAATGGCTATTACTGGAAATGGCGACAATTTCGATTGTGCTACCGACCTTGGCCTTACAGTAACGAATGTCCACTTCACGATATTTCATGGCGACGTTACGGAGGTCCAACCGAACCTCATCTCGAGCCCACACCTGTTCACACTTCCGGGCTGCGATCCGAGCCAGGGAACCTCCACAACCAACGTGACGTCGACGACAATCGCGAATGCGGCTGACGGAGTGCAAGGTTTTCTTGTCGTTGAAGAAGATACTTCCGGCATTGAAAATGTTTCGGCCGGAGTAAATCTGCTGACGGCCGCGTCTTGCCAGACAATTGTCTTCGTTTTCACGCCCTGCCTCAAAGTTACCAAGCTGGTTGCCTGCCGCCCTGCCGGCGGCGATTGCAGCCTGGCCTCCTACTGCAAATCGGCCACTGGATTTATTGATGACCAACCGGCAGCGGCATTTTGTTACAGCGTTACCGTGACCAACTGCGGCAGTGATGACATGACAATCCAGAGTGTGGTCGATAGTTCCTTCGGCGACAAGTTCGACACCTTTACCAATGCGAATAATGGGACATCCTTCCCCGCCGGTGCGTCAACGACGTTCTTCTTTGATGAACTCGAAACCCACGGTAACACCAACACGATAACGGTTAATGGCATCGAAGCCATTGATGTAAATTCGCTTCAGGCTTCGGATTCAGCCACAACGACGGTCTTACGGGCGAGCATCTCCTGCCAGAAAGACATTTCGCTCAACGGCCAGGGTGGTGTGTTCTCCAACAGCGTGACGGTGCCAGCGGGAACGAATCCCCAGGTCACCTACCGCGTAATCGTCACGAACGATGGGACTTCGCCCTTGGAAAACGTTCAGGTCACGGATGCAGCGGTCAGCGGGCTTGACCAGACCATTGCTTCCCTCGCGGTCGGTCATTCGACGAACGTATTCTTCACGGACACAGCGGATCATATCGCGGGCTGTCTGGCCAATTGTGCCAATACCCTTCCGAACACCGTTCACGTCACGGGTACCGTGCCGAACAATCCCGCCAGCTGCGTCTGCGGCATCGGGACCAATGGCGAGCCAGTCATGGCGACGAGCACGTGCAGTGCGCTGCTGCAATGCGATTGCGGCGAGCCCGGGATCCAAATCATCAAACAGGTTACCTGCTTGACCAGTGACGGGTGCCCGCCTGCGGGAGATCCGGCGTACGGCAAGATCGCCACGGGTGTGGTCAACAGTGTGTTCTGTTACAGCATCGCGGTTTTGAATATCGGAGGGGAGGATTTGGTTATCACCGTGACGGATACGACACCCGGCGGCCCGGTTGATTCCCTGGTGAGCGCTTGCTTCCCGACGTCATTTAGCCTGGCTGCGGGGGCATCGACCAACTGCATCCACAGCACCGCGTATCCTGGTGTAACGGGAGATGTTCCAGACTTTGTGCATGCCGTTGGTCAGGATTTTGCCGGCCGCACGGTAAGCAGCTCCGACAATGCGAGCGTGCATCTAATTCCCGTTCCGCTCACCTGTGAGAAGCTTGTTTCAAGCAACGGCGTCGACTTCGTCAAGAACCTCGTCCTGAACGCGCAAAGCACTCCTCAGAACGTGATTTGGAAGCTCACCGTAACCAATCCGAATGGTTTCCCGCTGCAAAACGTCATACTCACCGAGGTCAACGCTTTGCCATCGGGCACATCATGCACCACCAACGGCACTGCGGTGACGTTCCCGCTGACGGTCGCCTTCCTGGATGCGGGTGCAAGCATTGATGTCATCTGCAGCGGTACTGTTTCTTGCCCAGGAAGCACGGCGAATAGCTGCCAAGCGCAAGGAGAAGTATCCCCGACGGCCGGGATCTGCGCAATCGGCACAAATGGCTTCCCGGTGAAGTCTGACATCTGCACGAGTTCCGCCTCCGTTACCTGCATACCTCCGTCAACCTCTGGTTGCCGAACCACAGGTGGTGGCAAGCAGCCTTCCCAAAACACCTGCCCGGTGATCGGGTACGTCACCCACGGTGGCCAGGTCGGCGCTCCGTTCGGCGCGGCTGGCGCGCCGGATTGCAGCAAGGGTCTCGCCGGAGGCTTCTACAACCCGTGCATCCGCGGTGAGTACCAGCACGTGCGCCATATCAAGGGCGGCCCGAGGAGTACGTTCCATGCCGCCAGCAACGGCCGGGAACACGACTTCGACAGCCTGGCGTGCGCATGCTTGCCGTGTGACACGTTTGACCTGTCCACACCGGTGTGGCCAACGTCGAATCTCTCGTGCCATCCGCAGGATCGCACCTATAACGGTGACGGGATCATCGAGAACGGATTGTGCAACACCGACACGATTTGTGGGCCGGAGCCGGGGAAAGCGCCCGCCAACAAGATCTGCTTCTCGGGTGTGGGCGACTATACCCTGAGCAATGACAGGAAGACCGAAAACAAGGTCGTTTTCCGTGTGGACATCGAGGATCGTGGCCAGCCGGGTGGTGCGCATCCGATCTCGAAGGCCAATAAGCTCAACGCGACGGACCGCTATCGGATGCGGATGTGGATCATCAATCCGTTGGATATAGACACGGCGCCGATCCTGGCACTGCGTGAAGCGGTGGCCTGCAAGAATGCCCATATCGAAGTCGTGGCGGGCACCTTGCCGTGCGGTCAGTTGATCAATGGCCGCACCAGTGTGCCGGAGCCGGACATCGACGACGGCGGCGATCTGGACAGCGGCAATCGGCAGATCCATCCGAGCACGGGAGCGACCTGTAACTAAAAAAGGCGTTTAAAAGAACCAGCCCCATAAAAGTGGGGATGAAAAACAGTTCAAGGGGTCAGCGCCTTACAGTTTACATCCTAGGACGACCCAGACATTCGCACGGTCTCCGCCCCACGCTTGCACCTGCCGAACCGCTCAATTAGTGTGTGTCCGCCATGAAAGAAGTTGCAATCAACATCGTGAAACGCCTACGGGAGGCGGGGCATGTAGCTTATTTCAATGGCGGGTGCGTTCGCGATATGGTGCGGGGGGTTGAGCCGCAGGACATCGATATTGCGACCAGTGCCACACCCGAGCAAGTGCAGGTGCTGTTCGCGAGGACTGTGCCGGTCGGCGCCGCTTTCGGGGTCGTTTTGGTGCTGGAGGGTGGACACCAATTCGAAGTCGCCACGTTTCGCTCCGACGACGCCTACATTGACGGACGCCGTCCTTCCGCCGTTCATTTCGGCTCGCCGGAGGAAGACGCGTGCCGCCGCGATTTCACGATCAATGGATTATTCTACGATCCGATTGCGGATCAGATCATTGACTTTGTCGGCGGGCGCGTGGATATCGAGCGCAAACTGGTACGGACGATCGGCGATCCGCAGCAACGGTTCACGGAAGACAAACTGCGGTTGCTGCGGTGTGTGCGCTTTGCGGCGAATCTTGGCTACGAAATTGAAACCGTCACATTCGATACGGTGAAGGAGATGGCCACCCAAATCACCGCTGTCAGCGCCGAGCGTATTCGCGATGAATTGGTGAAGATGTTTACGCGGGCAAACGCCGGGCGTGGCCTAGAACTCCTCGATGCCAGCGGGCTGTTGCGGGAAATCTTGCCGGAAATCGCCGCGATGAAAGGTGTGGAACAACCCGCGGAGTTCCATCCCGAGGGCGACGTGTTCAAGCACACACGCTTGATGCTGGATACCCTGCCCTCCAACCCGAGCGTGGTGCTGGCGTTCGCGGTCTTACTGCATGACGTGGGCAAGCCACCCACGTTTGTCCGCGCGCCGGACCGCATTCGGTTCAATGAACACGACCGCGTCGGGGCGGAAATGGCCGAAGCCATCCTCCGCCGTCTTCGATTCTCAAATGACGAGATCGAGAAAGTCGTCCTCTGCGTCCGAGAGCACATGAAGTTTCAATTCGTCAAGGAGATGCGTCCGGCAAAACTGAAACGCCTCATGGCGCGCGACACCTTTCCCGATGAGTTGGAACTGCACCGGATCGACTGCGCCTCCAGCCATCGCAACCTGGAAAACTACGAATTCCTGAAGGCCAAAGCCGCTGAAATGCCGCCGGAAGTCCTGAAACCACAACCATTTTTGACCGGCCACGATCTGCTCGCGTTGGGCCTCAAGCCGGGGCCGTTGGTGGGACAGATCCTCCACGAGGTCGAGGAAATGCAACTGGAAGAACGGCTGAAATCGCGGGCGGAGGCCCTGGAGTTTGCCAGGACACGCGTCCCGGCAATCTGATCATCGACACCGCGGTTTTCTCATATTTTCCCTCCGCAGCACTTGCCCTGCAAGGCCGTCACGACTAAGATGCGCCGCCATGGATAAGATTTTGGTTGTCGATGACGAGGCCGATATTCGGCGCGCCTTCCATCGCAACCTCGCGAGCGATGCCCTGCAGGTGGTCGATGCGGGCAACGGCGAGGAGGCGATTCGGATGATTGCCAAGGAGCGCCCGAATCTCGTGGTCATGGACATCCGCATGGGCGCCACCAGCGGGCTCGACACATTGCGCAAGCTGCGCGAGCTCGATCCGAAACTGCTCATCATCATGATGACCGCCTACGGAACGACGCAGACTGCCATCGAGGCGATGAAGCTCGGCGCGTACGACTATGTCCTCAAACCCCTCGAAGTGCCAAAGCTCAAGGCGCTCATTGACTCCGCGCTGAAGGCCGCCCGCGACATGCGCGAGGTGGTCAGCTATCAGCCGCTGCTCGCCAGTGAGGACTACGCCGAGGGTATCGTCGGCAAGAGCGAGCCCATGCAGCAGGTTTTCAAACTCATCGGCCAGGTGTCGCAGTCGGACGCAACGGTGCTCATCACCGGCGAAAGCGGCACGGGCAAAGAATTGGTCGCCCGCGCGATTTATCATCACAGCCGGCGCGCCGAGAATCCCTTCCTGGCCATCAATTGCGCGGCGATTCCCGAACACTTGCTGGAAAGCGAATTATTCGGCCACGAAAAAGGCGCGTATACCGGCGCCGTCGAGCGCCGCATCGGCAAGTTCGAGCAATGCGATCAGGGGACGATTTTCCTCGATGAAATCGGGGACATGCCGCTTTCGACCCAAACCAAGATCCTGCGCGTGCTGCAGAACGGCGAGTTCCAACGCGTCGGCGGCAATCAAACCTTTCACGTCAATGTGCGCGTCATCGCTGCGACGAACAAGCATCCCGAGCAACTCATCGCCGTAAAGAAATTTCGCGAGGACCTGTTTTACCGCCTGAACGTGGTCCGCATCCACCTGCCGCCGTTGCGCGAGCGCCCCGAGGACATTCGCTTGCTGGTGGATTACTTTCTACAGCAGTTCGTAAAATCAGGCACGGTCCCCGGGAAGGTCACCAAGATCTCAACGGAAGCGCTAAAGATTCTCGATAAGTCGCCCTGGCCCGGCAATGTGCGGGAATTGGAGAACGTGATCGAGCGCGCGGCGGTGGTCGCCCGCGGCGATTCGATCCTGCCCAAGGACCTGCCCACCGAGGTCCGCGAACCGCAAGCCGTCGCCGTCCCGCCGGATGACCTGACGGCGGCGATCGACCTGGCAGTACGTCCGCTTTACGCGCTCGCGAAGAAGGACCCGAAGCTGAAGATCATGGCGGTGGTGGAGCGTGAATTGATTGCGCGAGCGCTGGTGGAGACCAACGGCAACCAGGTTCAAGCCGCGCGGTTGCTGGGCATCACGCGCGCGACATTGCGCAAACGCATTGAGAAGTTCCGAATCGCGAAGCGGCTGGAAGTGAAGTAGCTCGCCACCGTCTTACGGCACCCAGGCACCGCTGACGTACCGCAACTCCTGCCAGGATTGGACGAGGTAGCCGGCGGACCCGGTGATGTTCTTCAACGACTCGTCGTAGTGAACATTTGCGTTGCCGTTCAGGGTAATGCTCTTGCCCACGAGCGCGCCATAGATGTTGCCGTTGCCGCTGATGGTCATGTCGGCCTCGGGCGCGTAAATCGCGCCGGTGAAGCTGCCGTTGCCCGCGATACTGACCGATGTGCAAGAGGAAAGGCCGTAGAACACATCTTTCGAAGCATAGATATCATTGTTCACAATTCCATTCCCAGCGATTGAGATGGAACCTGCCGAATACACCGTCAAACTCGAGTTTGCCAATATCGTTATCTGCGCGTTGTTCCCTGAGATGCTTGTGTTCCCTGTGACATAGATTGTGACGTTCCCGGAAATCGTCAGTACGGCGTTGTTGCCGCTCAAGTTGATGCCGCTCGCCGTATAGTTCCCAGCCGTGATGGTGGCGCTGTTGTTGATATTGCCCGCCGACGTCCACGAGCCTGCCCCGGAGGGTAGCGCGGGATCGGGGATGGTCGCACTGAAGTCATTGCGAATGAACCCGTCGGAAATGCCTCCGGAATCGGTGGTCGCCCGGTCGCTGGAGACGAATGTCGATCCGACGCTGCCGTTGGGGCCGATTGAGACGCTGCCACCCGGCCCGGTGGCCACCGTGCCGTACACATCGGCATTCCCAACCCCGACCGAGTTGGTCAGAGTGCTCAGCGTACCAACGTTGCCGTTGGCCTGGCGCTTCGTAACGTCATATTGTCCGCCGGTGGATTTGGTGGGGTCGCTCGAGTCGAAGCTGTCCGTATAGGCGTTGTTGCCGTTCAGGTCGATCGTATTCTTTGACGCCAGTCCAACGGGGAACATGCTGCTGCCCGCCACGGACACCTTCACCCCGCGCACGATGCTCGCCCCGCGAAAGTTTCCGCTCGTGACCGTCCCTACTCCTTGAAACGTGGGATTGGAGCCGCCAATGCTACTTGCCGTCACAGCCAAAGTCCCCACGGCATTGCCATAGGCATCCGGCAGATTCGTCACCGTTTTGCTGTAACTGCCGCCCCCCAGGCTGGTCCAACCGCGTGCCGACTGAAATCCGCTGCCGCCTTGTGTGTATTGGTAATTGAGCTCGGCCAGACCGATTTCCACGGCGGCCTCCGAGAGATGCAGGGCCTGGTTCCAACGGTGCGTGCGAAAATTCGCGTCATACTCATCGGTCAGGTACGTGAGCACCCCGGCGATCATAATCGCGAGAACGCCGGCGCTCATGGCGGCGCTGAGAAGAACCGAGCCCTTGGCAGTATGCAATAATTGAGTCTTCATGGTGGTGTCCCCTAGTTGGACGTGTTCCGCATGTCATAACGCGCGGACAAGTAATCTTCCGACTGAACCTGGCTCATCACGGTCTTGCGCAGCTTAATGTCGAGCTGGATGCCCTTGGCGGTATTGACAGTCACCCCATTCGAGCTGCCGAGGTTGTCGTAGAGCGTGAACATTAGCCCGTTGATATTGGCAGCCAGCTTGTCTGTGAAGCCCGTGCTGGAATCGTAGCGAGAGAGCACGCCCCCGCTCATCGTATAACTGACGGTCTTGTTCGAGATCGCCGCCCCGGAGCTGTTGAACGCCGTGGGAATGATAACGGTGATATTGGACGAATTCGCGAAGGAAGAGATGCTGGAAACGCCCCGCATATCCCGGGCGAAATAGGTGACCGCCAACCGGCCGTCCCCGTGGATTTGCCGGTAGTTCGACATCGCCGTGAACCCCTTAACGGACATAATGTACGTCGTCATGACTCCGACCAGGACGAGCGCGCCAATGGTCGAGGCCACCAGGGTCTCCGCCAGGGTCGACGCCCGAGTATCACGCCACCGCCGGGCGATCGTCAAAAAGCAGAAGCGCGTGTTCATGGTCCTAAAAGATATACTTGTTCAGTCCCCCGTTACCCACAAGCGAGGTCAATGTGTTCGTCAACACGCAGTTGACCTGGTTCGTCCACGACACCGTCAGAGTAACCTTGACGATCGTGTTCGTCGTGCCATACGCATCGTAAGCCGACTGCGTGACCTTCCCGGTGTAGAGGTGCGCTGTATCGCTCGGATCGCTGAAGGTGTTGGTAACCGACTGCAGTGTGTTCCAGTCGAGCAGTCGGATGTATTCCATTTCCTGCTGCAGCACTTGGGAGGCGCGCGCGGTGCGACGAATGTCCGTGAGATAGCGCGCAGATTGGGACACCGTGACGAGCACCGAGGCCAACACGAACCCCAGAATCATGACGGCAATCATCGCCTCCAGCAGAGTAAATCCGTCCTTCGTGTTGGCCAGCTTCCGCATCATCGTCTCTCCCGGGCTAATCGATCCACCGTTCGTCCTCAAGGGGAGCACTTGACATACCCACTGCGACTCCGAAAAAGAAAATGAAGAAAACCTGAGGTTCCGGTGAAATCTCCCAAACACCCCGGCTTCCGAAACTGCGCAAGATTGAGAATCACTCGCGGTAGTGCGAGGGGCGTCCGTCGTGGGACGCCCCTCTCTACCATGGCTCCCGCCCTCACCTGGCGGGAACCAACACCATCGCCTGCGCCGGTGCTATTGCGCGCTAAAATTCTGATCGGGAGCCGGACTGTTCGGTTTGCCGATTAGGTTGCGGGCCTTCGCGTTATCTTTCGGCATCCACTTGTCGTCCGTGTACACTTCGCGTCTCGGCAGCCCATTGGCAAACTTCTCGTAGCCCGTCGTTTGGGAGTCGCCACGCACGATCGTCGGCGTCAAGAAGATCAAGAGATCGCGTTTCGTCTTACTGAGGCTCTTGCTGCGGAACAACGGTCCGAAGAGAGGGGCATCGCCCATCAGCGGTACTTTCGTGTAGCTGTCGCTGACATCCGTGCGCATGAGCCCGCCAATCGCCAGTGTGTTGCCGCTCTTGATGAGCACTGTCGTGGTGGCCGTGCGGGTGTTGATGATCGGAATTTGGACCGCGGAACCGCCGCCGCTCTGCAAGGTCGCGTTCTCCGTGGAGCTACTGGCCTCAGGCGCCACTTCGAGCGTGATGAAATCGTCCTTGTTGATGCGCGGTAGCACGTTCAAAATAATACCGATGTCCTTGTACTCAAACCCGTTGATCTGCAGCGACGCCGTTTGCTCGCTGAAGGCGAAGTTTGGAATCGGGAACTGTGTCGCAATCGAAATGCGCGCCTTGACGTTGTCCGTGGTCACCACGCGCGGATTGGCCAGTAATTCCGTGTCCGTGTCCTGGCTCAAATAGGAAAATACGAGGCTGGCGCGGCCGGCATCGAGCAGCGCGGCGCCGGCGGACCATGGCGTCACGATTGAGCCACCGGCCCCCTTTACCCACTGAAGCCCGCCAATTGGTTGGTTCTGCGCGTTAACCGGAATAACCGGAGGCGTGCCCGGGCTCGCTGAAAGCGCGCTGCCACCCACGATCACTTGGTGGCCCAACAGTGTGCTGGTCCAGTCAACCCCCAGGTCTTTCTTTGGATTCTTCGTGGTCTCCACGAACTTCGCTTCGATCATCACCTGCGGCGTTTGGGTGTCGAGTGCTTGTATCAACGGGACAAGCTTTGCCAGACTTGACGGCGTATCGGAAAGTACCAGCGTATTGCTACGGGTATCGATCTGGATCCTGCCCTGTTTCGTCAACACGGGATCAAGCGTCTTCTTGATGTCGTCCGCCTTGGCGTAGTTCAATGTGTAGATGCGCATCTCGATCGCCTCGGTATCCAGGGACTCTTTGGACTTCACCTTGACAATGTTCTTGTCCTTCACGTACGCATAGCCCTTGGACTCAGCGATCAACTGCATTGCTTGCTCGTATGAGACGCCCTTCAAATTCACCGTAACCTTGCCGGTCACCTCATCACCGAGGATGAGATTGATGCCCGCCTTGGCCGACAGCGTGCGCAGGACATTCTGGATATCGGCCTCGATATAACCGATTTCAATCGGCTCATCGGGGACCGGCTGTGCGGCAACTGCGGCGGGCGCGGTTGTAGGCGCAGCCGTAATCGTTGCCGGTGCTGATACGACCGTCGGGAGCGGATTCGAGACTGCCGCCGGGGCCGTGGGCTCGGGTCCGTCTTTGGCACAGGCTAGCGAGGAAAATGCCAGGGCGCTGATCGCGTAAGCGGTGAGGTATCGTAGCGTCTTCATGATGTTATCTTCCTTGTAGTGAGCAGCATCTGGGCCAGTCAGGTTGTTCCCTCACTTGGCAGGTGGGTTGTGCTCCGCCCCGCCAAGCCGCAACTCGACCTGCTGCCCACCGACATCCAACAAGACAAGCTCACGGGTAATCTTCAGGGCTTTGACTTCCACATCGCCTTGTACCGTGTGGACCTTGGCCGTCTTGTTCAACTCCACGAGTTGATCATTGACCAGCGCGGACGGATTGGCCGCGCTATACAGGATTCCATGCAGCTTGAACAGGTCGGGTCCTACAGGTTGGGTCGCGCCGGCGAGTTTCGGAGCCTCTGAACCAAACGGATCGCGCTCACTTTGCGGTGTGTAGGCCGACAAACTCAACGCGAGATCCGAAGTCGGCTTGCCAACGGTCGCCGCACCCGCCCGGGCGCAGATGAAAAGGAAAAGCACAATGAAAACCAGTGCCTGACAGAACGCGAGAACCCCGACGATACGTAGTGGGACGGAAAGACTGTCGCTGGCGGTCTGTCGGCAGGTCACCGCTTTGCGTTCGACTTTGGCTGCCGCGGTGTCCTCCCGATCCTCACAACGCCCATCAACAAGAACGTCGGCCCTGGGCCAGGCGCGGTGTGTCCAGATCACTGGTTGAGCCCGTAGCTTCATAATGTTTTCTTCGCTCCCAGTTCCTCGCTCGTGTGCGCCGGTAGCACGGCCAGTGCGATTTCCAGCGATGCGCTGTGGCGTCCCTTGTCATCGCGGCTGCCGCCAACCGAGAACGATTGTATTTCGCTGGTCGGGAATTTGTTCTCGAGGTCCCGGACGTACACACCGATCTCGTCGTATGTGCCGGAGAACTCGATCCGCGTACTATATGACGGGCTTCCCAGTTTCGTTTCAACTTTGCCGCCGGGGTGTAGTCCGACGATATGCACCGGCTCCTGCTCCGCCAATAGGCTGAACTCGCGTACGGCCCAGGCAAAGGGATCACCACTGACCATCTTCGCGCGTTGGATCTCGACGAAAGACTTCACTTCCGCGCGATGCGCCACATCGCGTGCCGCTTGCTGGGCATCGCGTTCGGCCTGCTGGATCTGATCGTCAAGTTTTGCGATCTGCTTCTTCGTGTCAACGAGCGCATTCCAATTCTTGAGCACATAAAACTGAACCACGCCCGAGAGCGCGATCAGCGTCACGATGCAGATTAGGACGATCTTCTGCTGCTTGTCCTTCGATAGCTTGCTCCAGTATCCGCGCTTCATTTCTTCGCCTTTTCCTTGTACGAACATTCGATAACGAAGTTTACCGCGGGCAACCGTCGACCGGTCTTGTCGGTGTCATCGGACGCGCGCGCAATGGAGCGCAACTGGATGTCCGCCACGAGCGCGCCGAATCGGGTATCACTGCGCAACGACTTGAGAAACTGGTCCACTTCCAACTCCGGGCGCGCGCTGGAGGCAGCGCCTTCCAACCGCAGTGCAAGATGTTTGGATTGTTTCGGACGCGTGGGATGCTTGCTTTCCCCGTCCCCACCCTCGCCGCTATCGCCCCCGGTTGTTTCGACCACCAGCGTAAACCCAACACGGGTCAACTGGACGGTGGAAGGAATGAGGTCCTTGACCATCGCCCACTGTGGCCCGATCAAGGTCCGGGAGTGGTTTATGGCAAGGATTTCCGTGGCCGCGTTGCTGTCTTTCTGGTAGTCGCCCTGCCCCTGGCTGCCGTCGTTCATTTTATTCCAGCGCGCGTCGAGCCCCTGCAGCTCGACTCGTCGCTGCATCAAGATGGCGGAGAGCGTACCGCCCCACGCAACCACCGCCGTCAGCGCGGCAAGTCCAACGGCGATAAAGAACTTGATCGGATCGCGGGCGCGTTCGACCTGCGCCTGCTGTTCTTCCGCCAGAAGATTAAGGGTGATGGCTATCATCGTCGCAAATCCCGGTTCATGAGAGTTGTGGAACAACCGCACCCACCGCGGCGGCCAGGGATGGCCCCAGGGCGAGCACGCGTTGTGTCTCTCCATTGAAGTGACTGACGTCGAGGGTCTCGATCAGATTCCAACACTCGACATGCGCCCCCACAGCCTCCCCCAGGATCGCCAGGATCTGTGGCGAAGACGCGGAACCTCCACACGCATAGATTTGGCGGACGTGGAGATCGTGCTGTCGTTCGAAGAAATCGATGGAGGATCGAATTTCCCGGGCCAGCGGCGAGATGGCCGTCTTGACCAACTCCTGGATTGGCCCGGACATCTTGCGTTTTTCTTCCTCGGCTTCGTTCGCCTTGAGCACCAGGACCTGGCCAATGTAGTCGCTGAGTTGTGCGCCACCGAAATGCATGATGCGTGTGATCAGCGGCACGCCGTTGAGCAGGAAGTTGATGCTGGTCATGCGCGCGCCGATATCGATCAGGACCACGACTTCGTCTTTGATCTCCGGATGGCCCACCTGGAACGCGTTGATGACGGAAACGGCCGCCAGTTCGATCACTTCCGGTTTGATCTTGGCGGCCTCCAGCGCGTCGCGGCAGGCATCCACTTCTTCCTTGGTCGCTCCGCCAACAAGGACGCTCGCCTTCGCCGAGTCCTTCGTCTTGGCCGAATCCTTGGCCTTGTCCGAATCCTTGTCTTTATCCTTATCCTTGGCTTTGCTCTTGGTATCCTCAGTGCCTTTCTTCAACTCGAACACATCGAGGTAATACGCTGAAAAATCACGGCGCAAGTAACCGGAGCTGTTGAGCTTCAGGGCGCTCTTGATTTCGGCGAGCGGCGCTGCCGGGAACTCGGCCTGGCAAACCATCGCCGAACTGCAACTAATCGTCACAAAGGCGTGGCGTTCCGATGTCTTGAGGCCGTCCACGAGTTGCTGCAGCTCCGCGGCGAATTCCGGTCCTTTGTACGCTTTGGCCGTCCCCGCGGGGAGCGAGCGCACGGCGTACTCGACCAGTTCCAGTTTGTCCTTCTGCCGCCGGACAACGGCGGCCTTGATCTGGCTCGCGCCCAGGTCGATGCCCAGGGCCACATCGCATTTATTACGTTGTTTGTTGCGTCGAAAAAACATGTTTGTTTGCCAACTCCAATAAGCCAGCACCTCATGTGCCAGCGCCTTCACGCGGGGGTTTGGGCTGTGGATGAACTACTCCGCCAATCGCGAGGACAGCTGGAAGACACCTCGCGAGGCTCCGCCCCTTGAGGAATCCCTGCTCAGTACGCTCCCCAATCGATGATCACTCCGGCCAGGGCCGATTTTGTCACCGCCGAAACTGCCATCTGGGTCTCACCCACGGGGCCAATCAGGTAGGGATTTCCCAGTACGTCGTTGGGGTTAATTGTACCCGATTTCGTGTACTGGGCGGCCTGCACAAGATCCACAGCGTCGCCGTCAGACGCGCCTACTTGGAGGGCCCAGGTGTCGATGGCAGCATCAATCTGACGGGCATCGTTGACAATGCGTTTGCCTTGGGATTCCTTGCGAACTTTGATGAAGCTGGGGACTGCGAGCGCGGCGAGTAACCCAAGAATGGCTACCACGATCATGATTTCAACCAGGGTGAACGCCTGTTGTTCGTACAGTGATCGTTGACGCATCGAATCCACCTCCCTCCATCGGTCTGCTCGTTCCAGTTTCATGTCGTCTCTTCCTTGCAGCAGAGGCAGGAGGGAATGCCCTCCTGCCTCTGTCGAGTACAACAAAAAGCGCTTGCGCGCTTGTACCGGGTCGAGCCTTAGTAGGCGCCCCAGTCGATACCGACGCCTGCCAAAGCAGACTTCGTAGTGGCGCTGACCGCCATCTGGGTGCCACCGACCACCGTAACGGCGAAGGCATTACCGAGAAGGTCTTGACTCTTCCAGGTTGTCTTCAAGTACGTCGCGGCCGAGGTCGTATTGATGGCATTGCCATCCGTCTGGCCTGTCTCAAGTGCCCATTGGTCAATGGCGGCGTCCATCTGACGCGCGTCATTAAGAATGCGGCGGCCTTGTGACTGTTTGCGGGCTTTGACGAAACCCGGGATCGCGAGCGCGGCGAGCAACCCAATGATGGCAACCACAATCATGATTTCAACCAGGGTAAATGCCGAGCGGTCCTTGCGGATACTGTTTATCGTAATCATCTGATTCACCTGCCTTTCATGGAAGTTGTTTGTTTCCATGGGAGGATTCTAAGCAGGCAGAATGCCAGTGCTTACAGCCAGCGCGAGACCCGGTTTGAACCAGCCATTTCTGTGAGTTTGTCGCCTTTCCATGCCAAGAACTGAGAATCTTCGCATCTTTGCAAGCCCTTCACGTGGACAACCGGGGTGTTCATGCACACAATTGGTACGGAGATTGGACATCTCTGTCCGTCGAGTGGCCGAACGGGGGCCGACGAGACCGAAACCGGGCGGCCCGGCTCACTGCCCCCGTTACACCTGTGGTTGGACTTTCTCGACCCCGGACAGCTGCTCATCGGAGCTGGGTGCGAGCTTGCGATAAAGCGTGGCCATGCTAATGCCAAGCATTTGCGCAGCCTTCTCTTTGTCACCGCCAGTCGACTGGATAACTTGCTCGATGTAGTTAACTTCCTGTCCGTGCAGGAACTCCTTGAGTTGCATCGGCGGCAGACCCCGGCTCCATTGGGCCGCGCCCGCGGCCATCTCGGCCAGCGTCGAGTCGATTGTGCTTCCCGCCACTTCCGGGCCGGTGCCTGGCGGCGGCGTGGATCGTTGTGAAATGGTTGTTGGCGACGTGGCAGGGATCCCAGCCACTGCCTCCAGCACGCGCTCGGGCAAATCCTTGAGCAGGAACACACCGTTATCACAAAGCGCGAAGGCACGCTCCACGGCATTTTGTAGCTCGCGGACGTTGCCGGGCCAGCGGTACGCCTTCATCACGCTCATCATCTCGTCGGAGATGCGGGGCGGCGGCGTACCCTGTCGCTGTGAGCACTGTTGGACGAAATGGTTCACCAACAGTGGAATGTCCTCAACACGCTCGCGCAGCGCCGGTAGCTGCACGGGGATGACGCTGATGCGGTAATAGAGGTCTTCACGGAACGTCTTGTCCAGCATCTTTTGTTGGAGCGGCTCATTGGTGGCCGCCAAAACCCGCACGTCAACTTTGATGGTGTCGGTATCGCCAACACGGCGGAGTTCCCGGTCCTGGAGAAAGCGCAGTAGTTTGCTCTGCAGACTCGGCGCCATCGAGCCGATTTCGTCGAGGAGGATCGAACCGCCATCGGCGTGCTGGAAGAGGCCCATCTTGTCGAACGCCGCGCCGGTGAACGCGCCCTTGCGATGGCCGAAGAGTTCGGACTCGAGCAGATGCTCCGGAAGCGCGCTGCAGTTCACGGCCACGAAGGGCATGGCGGCGCGCCGGCTGTTGTAATGCAGCGCGCGGGCGACCAGCTCCTTCCCGGTCCCGCTTTCGCCGAGGATCAGCACGGTCGAGTCGGTATTGGCCACGCGCTCAATGAGCCGGTAGACCGCCTCCATGCGTGGGCTCGAGCCAATCATCGAGTCGAAACGGAATTTATCCTGAAGTTGGCGACGGAGTTCGACGTTCTCTTCGAGCGCATGCACGGCTTTCTGCTGCATCAGCGCGTTGTCAAGGCGCTTGACCAACTCGTCGATCTGAAAGGGCTTCTCGATAAAGTCATGCGCGCCGGCGCGGAGCGCTTGTACGGCGCGCTCCTTGGTCCCCTGCCCCGTGATCATGACCACGGGGATAGACCGGTTGTACTCCTTGACCTGCTGCAACAGTTTCAGGCCCATGGGCTTGCCTTCGGGCATCTCAATATCGGATAAGACGAGATCGGGTGCGCCTTCCTTCACCAGTTGCAACGCGCGCTCCGGGCTGCTGGCGGGTAGCACCTCATGGCGATGCTCACGCAGCACCTCCGATAGCACGGACACCATCGCGGGATCGTCATCAACAATTATTATTTTCGCCATGAATTCCTCCTCTGCGCTCAACTCGTGGCAGCCCCCTTGTTCCGCTTCACCGGCGCCGCCTCGCTGCCAGGCGGCGCCACTCTAAAACTGTACGACCTGATTCAGCTTGAAAATCGGTAGAAACATGCAAATCACAATGCTGCCGACCACCACGCCGAGGAACACGATCAGCAAAGGCTCGATCAGCGACGTCAGTCCTGACAGCATGGCCTCAATCTCTTCATCGTAGAAATCGGAAATCTTCTCCAACATCACGTCCACCTTGCCTGTTTGCTCACCGGCCGATACCATCCGTACCAGCATGGGCGGGAAAATAGGATGCTGTCCCAGCGCCACGGCAAGGTTGTCGCCCCGCTCAATGCTGGCGGCGGTCTTTTCCACGGCTCGTTCCACCACGGTGTTTCCCGCCGATTGCCCCACGATGCGCAGGGTTTCCAAAATCGGCACACCGCTCCGCAACAGCGCCGCGAAGGTCCGCGCAAATCGTGAGATGGCAATCTTATGCACCAGTTTCCCAAACACGGGCAGCCGCAACTTGGTACGGTCCCAAAGCGCGGTCCCGCGTTTGGTGCGCTTGAACTTTATGAGGGCAAAGGTAAATCCACCCGCCGCGCCGATGGCCAGCACGAAGTACGCGCGAATGAAGTTGCTGAAGTCGATCAGGATCTGTGTTGGGGTCGGCAACGCCGCGCCAAAGTCCTTATAGATGCTGGCAAAAATCGGGATGACCTTGACGATCAAGAACAGTGCGATCGAAAGAGCGATGACGCACACGATGACCGGGTATGACATCGCTGACTTTACCTTCTTCTTCAAACGCGCGGTTGACTCCAAATAGCACGCCAAACGATCCAGGATCTCCGCCAACAGACCGCCGGTTTCACCGGCTTCCACCATGCTCACATAGAGTTTGGTAAACACTTTGGGATGTTCGCCCAGGGCCTCGGAAAACGCCTGGCCTTGTTCAACTCTTGTGGTGACCGTGCGCAACACGGGCTTGAACACCGGGTTGTCGGTCTGCTCTTCCAACGCGGTCAGCGTCTGCACGAGCGGCAAACCGGCATCCATCATGGTCGCCAGTTGGCGGGTGAAAACCACCAAATCCTGCGACTTGACCTTGCCCTGGCGGCGTTTGCGCCCGACCTTCTGGCTGGCAGACGCCCGTATGGAAATGACCATCAATCCGCGATCCACCAGCATCGCGGCCGCCGCTTGTTGATCCGCGGCTTCGATATCGCCACCTTTCGGGTTCCCCGAGGTGTCCCGCGCTTGATATGTGAAATTCGCCATAGCTGCTCGTCAGTATCCAATTGCCATCGAGAACAATCCTACGCAAATCCGAGCAGCTAATATGCCACCTCCCAACCTGTATATTTGGTTCGTCAAGGTTTTTCCTTGCCGCGCCTGCATTTCATTGAAAGAATCAAGTTGGTTGTCTGCGGATAAGCCGTAAAGCCTTGGAGAAGAGGAAAGACGATGATGCCAACATTTGCCAGCCACCTTTCAACGAACAAACTCCCCTCCACGGGCGAAAGACCCTTTTCGCGGTGGCTGCTGTCCGTTTTTGTCGGGCTCCTTTGTACGAATATGGCGATTCCTGTAGCCGCTTTGGCAAGCGACGCATCCCTCACGCCTGTCGGCAGCGTCACCAAGGCATTAACGAACCACGAAGTCACCGTGCAAGCCGTCATCTCGAGTGTGCGAGAGCCCAGCAGTCCACGCGCTCCCTATCTTGTCAACCTCACCGAGGCTGGCGCGACGGTCCCGCTCGTGTACTGGTCGGATATGCAACCGCAACTCGCGTCGAAGGTGAAAGTGGGAAATACCATCCGTGTGACCGCCCTCGTGAATGTTTTTCGGGATGCGCTCCAACTGCGCCTGCGTAACGCGGCGGCGCTCGACGTAATCAATGCCGTCGCTGGTGCCGCGGAGACCGCCACCAATGCAACGGCAACTGCAGCCCGTCCAACAGCACCGCCCGTCGAGACCGTCATCGGGGCGATCAAGGCGGACTGGGTTGACCGCGCCGTGATTATCTCCGGCACGATTGCCGCCTCGGAAACAATCGACAAAACCCAGCGACTCGGCGTCCAGGATGCCACCGGTGAAATCCCGGTCGTGCTCGGGGAAAAGGCCCTGTCGGGACTCTCCGCCGCACAGCTTCAACCAGGGCGCGCGCTCACAATCACCGGCCCGGTCAAGCTGGAAAGTGGGAAGCCGACGATCGTTCTCGAAGCTGCGGGCGCGGTGAAACTCGCGCCCCAGTAGGCCCTACTCGGTCTTCCGTGGGTGGTCCGACCTGGCCCCCCGCTTTGCCGTCCACCAATCGCGGATGGTTGGCGTAATCGTGCCGCGTTTGCGGATGTAGTTGATGACCGCCTCCCGCGTCTGAAAATCGTACTCCACCAGCTTCGTGTCGGGCCGGTCCACCAACTCCCGCAACCGTTTCCAGCGCTGCCCGCCGCCGGCCAAATCGTAACTGTTGAAGGCCACGGCAAGCCGTTGCGTTTCGTCCAAAGAGGAACCATCCGCATGAACCAGCGAGATGGTCCGCTGCCCCGGCTTTGCGTCGGGATCGAAGGTCCATTTCAACCCCCAAATCCCGCGAAACGCAGGATTATTGTAGGTCTCGACGTCTTCATCCAGGACGTCACGCAGCTCCGCCGGCGTCAACTCCAGAACACCGACGGTGTTTTCGTATGGCACAACCTTCCAGACATCCCCCACGGTGATGGCGCCCTTTTTCAACCCGTTCCGCCGTTCGTTGATCCCGTGCACGATCGCGTCCACCTTCACGCCGCGCGCGCCAAGCGCATCCGCAATCGCCTCAAAGATAACGTTGTGGATCGGCGTTTCCTTGTGCGGCAGGGCGCGGATCCACAGATCATCGGTGGCCTCGCCAAGGTGGGCGCTTGACAACTTCTCGGCGCGGTCAATTTCCGCGCCCGCGAGCTTCAGCACTTCGCCGTCGAGCGGGATATGTTCGTCCATGAGCAGCGTGTTGGACTGGCGCTTGACCACGCGGCCCTTCTCCGTGTCAAACACCAGGTCCACGCGGCCAAGATAAATCCCATAATAGTCGGCCTGGCTGTACAGGATATTGCTGACCTTGAATTCCGGAAAGTTACGGTGCGTATGGGCGCCAATGATCACATCCAACTCCGGAAAATTGCGCGCGATGGCGTTGATCTGGTTGGCGTGGTCATCCCCTGCCTCGCGATAGCCCTGATGGCAAACGAGCACCAGGACCTGCGCCCCCGCCGCCCGCGATTCGGGAACGGTTCGCCGTAACGCCTCCACCGAATCCTTGAACTCCAGTCCTGCAAACAGTCGCGGGCGGCTCCAGCTCGGGATGTCGGGCGTGTCCAACCCGATGATACCCACTTTCACGCCGTCCATTTCCCGCACTACGTACGGCTTCAAGCGCGACGTAATCCGCTGGGAGGTGGGAGTGCCGCCGCTGCCCGCTTCCTGGATGTTGGCGACCACAATCGGGACCTCGGCCCGCTCGGCGCAGGCTGCCAGCTTGCCCAGTCCCCAATCGAACTCATGATTGCCCCACGTCCACGAATCGTAATGCAGATGGTTCAGGCACTTCACCATCACCTGTCCATCGCTGAGAAAGCTGACCGGGGTGCCCTGCATGGAGTCGCCGGCATCCACCAGCAGGACGTTTTTCTCCTGCGCGCGAATCTGGCGAATCATCGTGGCGCAACGCGCGATGCCGCCCAGATTCGTCTTCCCTTCGTAGCTCTCCGTAGGCAACACGTTGCCGTGAAGGTCGCAGGTATGGATGATCGTGATGGGCACTTCACGCGCCAACAGGCTTACTCGCGCAAAGCAAAACAGAATTAGGACAGCCACCACCGTTCGCGGCGGCTTAATCATATTGCAGCACCTCGGGAGAGAATCCAATGGACATTCGCGGATAGTACCACCCGGCCATGTTTATGTGTCAAAACGAATCGGGCCGCCCCGTTGCCAGGGCGGCCCGTGATGAATTCAGATTCGTAATTACGAACGACGGCGACGAATCGCGAACATACCCAACACTCCCACACCAACCAACAGCATGGTGGAAGGCTCGGGGACGGCCGTGGCTTCAATCGAGAAGTTGTCGATCTTGAGCGTGCCGGCTGCGGCAGCATCGACACCGACAATGCGGAACACGTCGAGCGCGTTGTTGTCCAGCGCGGTCACCGCACTGACGTCTTGAGTTGTCCCGACATTAGCTGGCGCGGCAAAGGTGTTGAAATTATTGAACGTTGCACCACCATCGCTGCTGTACTGTAATACGACGTTCGTTGGGCCAGTGCTCGACCGATTTCCGGCCCATGCAAGAACGAGCCCCTGAAAACCTGTCGCGTTCAGGGTAAACTGGAAGTAGCTGGCCCCGCCGTTCCAACCGTTCATACCCACAGAGTTACCCGCCGGGAATCCGTGGTTATTCGGACTGGCTGTCACCGATGACAGGATCGTCAGCAACGGAGTTGCTTGCGAGTTGGAGAACGAGAACGAACTGATGCCAGAGCCAATGTTCGCCACCTGAAGGTAATTGGTCATGGCAGTACTCTGGTCTACTCCCACGAATCCGTTGGTGTTAAATGAGTAGAAAACAATGTTGGTTAGGGCTTGCGCCTCCGCAGTAAAAATCCCCATGGCCACCAAACTCGCAATAATAACTCTCTTCATCTTTCCCCTCTCCGTTTGCCGTTGTTTCGTCCGCCTCGCGAGCGGAATTAGTCGCTTCTCCAATGCCAACATTACAAAATCGTCATTTATAACGCAAGACTTTTCTCCGTTGTTTTCACGTTTTTAGTAGCCGGAGCAACACATGGAGTATCGACGCATTGAAAGCGATTACAACTCGACAAAAAGACCGATAGCGGAAGTTCTGCAACCGTTTGCACCCGCGTCCCCATGTTCTTGCAGATTGTGAACTGATTCGTTACCATCGCGCAAATGAATCAGGCGCCATCGAAGGCTTTTGCGCTGTGGTGGGTCGCCGTTGTGGCCTTCACAATCATTAGCCTCTGGCCCATCTGGTCAACCAGATTCCCCCCCCTGCAAGATTACCCACAACACTTGCTGCAGGCCAAGCTCCTGGCATTGGCCTGCGACTCATCCTCCGTGTACATGCGGAACTTCGAGCTTCGATTGCAGCCCACGTACGCCACATTCTATATCCTTACAGCAGCGCTCTTCAAGCTCACGGCGATTGAGATCGCGGGCAAACTGGCCATATCGGCGTACGTCGCGCTGGTTGTAGCTCTCGTCGTGAAACTACGGAACCGGATAAGTGGAGATGCACCAACATGGGGCGTGCTCCTGCTTTTCCTGTTCATGTTCAATCAACAGTACTTTCTCGGTAACATGAATTACTGCTACGCGCTGCCACTGGTCGTGCTGGCGCTGCTTGATTACGAGGAATTGGTCACCCAACCGCTCACGGCATGGCGCTGCACGCGACAGGCGTTGTGGCAGTTGGCGCTGTTTGTCACGCATGTCTTCGCGTTTCTCGTGTTCTTTGCGCTGGCGGTTGTCATGTCGATCTCGTATCGACACGATACGGCGCGGATCCGAAGAATGGCCATCGCAATCAGTATCGGCACCGTACTGCTAAGTGTCGGAATCCTCACCATTGGCCCGACGACAATCATTCCACCGAACATGGACAATCCACTTCCCGCCTGGAATTGGAAGCCGGTAACCGAATCACTGGGCTTCAGCCTGTATATGTTCACAGGCATGCGCTGGCACGACGGCGTGGATTCAACAACGGTGCTGTCGTGGATGCTACTCGCCGCATGCGCCGGCTGGGCTTGGTCCGGGACAGGCTCGGATACTCTGTCGCGCCAGCGTACCAGGCGCTACCTCGTGCTGTTTTGCGTGGCGACTACCGCTGCAGTGGTGCTGCCTTTCAGCGTCAGTGAATACACCTTCATTAATTTCCGCGTGGCCTCGCTCGCGTACTTCCTGCTGGCAGTCGTGGTGGCCGATGTGCGTTTCCAAGGCGGCCAAATCGCCGTATTCGTTGGCCTGATCGCGGTGATCCTCATACAATCAGTCGCCAAGCAAATTCGCATCTCACACGAGATTGCCGAAATTACACCGATTATCGAAAAGATGCCGCCGAATGCAACGGTGCTGCCACTGGTCTTTGAGCGAACTTCACCCGAGTTGGATTCCACGTATTTCGACCCGTATCTAAAAGCGCATAATTACTACCATATGCTTGTGGGGGGCGGGCTGAGCCCTTATTTTTGGGCACCGCCGATGCCGATGCGTTTGAAAGACAATGTGCGACCGCCCGCGCCCAACGAGTACGTCCCGAATTTGTTCAACTGGGACAAGCACGGCACGGCCTACAACTACTTCCTTGCGCGGGGCATGCCTGCCGATTTTGCAGTGTACCTGGCTGAGCACGCTGAATTACAGGCCGAATCGGGTCCATGGCAATTGTACGTCCGTAAAGCCGTCCAAGACGCCATCGCACGATGAGCCGGCCCTCGAAACAAATGCTCTTGGCCATCGCGGCACTCCTTGCGCTTACGGTGTTCACGCATTGGCCTGCCCTGCACAATGGTTTCATTTGGGACGATGATGATCATCTGACAGCCAACCCGGCGATGACCCTGCCCGGCGGCCTGCACAAGGTCTGGACGTCGGTGACATTTTCACGCTATTACCCGCTCACGCTAACCACCTTTTGGGCGGAGCGCCGCTTGTGGGGTCTGAATCCCCTGCCCTACCACGCGGTCAACATCATCATTCACGCCGGTAACGTGGCCCTTATTTTCCTGTTGCTGCGCCGTCTGAACATTCGCGGTGCCTGGGTGGCCGCCGCGCTTTGGGGAATTCATCCCGTCAACGTCGAATCCGTCGCGTGGATCACAGAACTGAAAAACACCCAGTCCGGTTTCTTCTTTTTCGCGTCGCTGCTGTGCTTTCTACAATTTGACCACAACAAAAGCCGAACTTGGTACGCGTTTGCCCTCGCTGCCTTCGCCGCAGCGTTATTGAGCAAACCTTCTGCAGTCGTGCTACCCTTCGTGCTCCTGCTGCTGGCGTGGTGGCAACAAGGCGAACTGCATAAGGCCGACTTTTTCCGCGCCGCGCCATTTTTCGCGTTGTCCGCGGGAATGTCGCTTTTAACCATCGTAGAACAACGCGGCCAGATCGAACGCTCGACTCAGGATTGGTCATTGAGTCTGGCGGGACGCCTGATCGTGGCCGGCAAGGCGCTGTGGTTTTACGCGGCCAAGCTGCTTTGGCCGGTGGACTTGTCGTTTGTCTATTCGCGATGGGAGATCAACGCGAGCTCACTGGTCTCGTTCGTCCCACTGCTGGGTGTTGTCGGGATAGCAGGCCTTCTGTGGCGCTACCAGCGCCAACTCTGGGCACAGGCGGCAACATTTGGAATCGGTTATTTTGCCATCGCCTTGTTACCGGTCCTCGGGTTCCTGGATATCTACTTTTTCCGCTACTCATTCGTGTCGGACCATTTTCAGTACCTTGCCTCGCTGGGTATTTTGACGCTGGTCGCGGCCGCCGGCGCCACACTGCTGGCGTCCCGAATCGTACAGTGGACCCTGGCAGTAGTATTGATCGCGGGACTGGGCACAATCAGTAGGCATCATGCACAAGTCTTTCATGACGATCAAACCCTGTGGCAGGACACGGTGGCGAAGAACCCCGATGCTTTCGTGGCCTGGTGCAATCTGGGCGTGATCGACAACGGAAAAAAGCTGTACGTGGAATCCGAGCGGTATTTCCGGCAAGCGCTACGCCTGAAGCCCGGGTTTCTGGAAGCGCAAAGCAATCTCGGGCTCGCGCTGACCGAGCAGCAGCGTTACGAAGAGGCGGAGCAAGCCCTGCAGGAAGCTCTCCGCATCAAGCCGGACTACAGCAAGGCCCTCTACTGTCTTGGCCACCTCTTTTACAAGATCAAGAAACCGGCCGAATCGGAGCAGTATTTCCACCGGGCCATTCTGGCCGAGCCGACAATGGCTGAGGCGTATTACGACCTGGGAACCTTGTTGCTGGAGCAAGGCCGTACCGATGAAGCCACCAAGTGCTACCGTTTGGCCCTTTCCTTGCAGCCCGACTACGCGCTGGTAAATAGCAATCTCGCCAGGATCCTCGTCGAAAAAGGCGAACTCGATGAGGCGATTCGTCTTTATGAACGTGCGGTCAGGGCCGATCCAAAACTCCCCGAACTCCGCTACAATCTGGCGGTAACGTATCGCACCGCAGGTCGGCTCGATGATTCAATCAACCAGTTCCGCGCGGCAATCGAGTTGTACCCGGGCCTGGGGCAGGCCTATTTCGAATTGGGCAAAACTTTTGTCCAGGCCCGTCGGTACAGCGAAGCCATCGACACCTTTCGGCGCGGCTTGGAAATCGAGCCCAGCCACATGATCATGGGCAACGAAATGGCCTGGCTCATGGCCACCGTACCTGACGCCTCGTTGCGGAACGCGCCGCAGGCAATCCAGATTGGCGAACAGCTTGCCAAATTGACCGCTCGCAAGGAGCCCAAGCCATTGGTCACGCTGGCGGCGGCCTATGCCGAAGCCGGTCGCTTCGATGAAGCCGTTACGACCGCACACGAGGCGCTCGCGCTTGCCGGCGCGCAAAATCAAAGCAACCTGGTCACGGCAATTTCAATTCAACTCAAGAATTACGAAGCTCGTGAGCCCTACCGCACTCCCTGAATAGCTAACATGACGAAACCCGAAAAAGCGGGCGCATTGACCGGATTTCTGCTCCTCGCGGGAGTCATGGTGTGCTTGATGTGGCAGCCGATCCATGAGGAGAGCGCGACGGCGGACGAACCATGGATTCTCGGCGCCGGCTATACGTACTGTGAAGGCCTGGGATTCCGCATGCACCCCGACGAGCCACCCTTGGCCAAATTGTGGTCCGCCCTGCCGCTGACCTTCATGTCAGTGAAGATTCCAGAGGAGTCACGTTCGCTCCTCGAAGGTCATACAGGATATCCTATGGACCGTCCATGGCGTGGTCCCCTTGAAGCGTCCAGCCAACTGTTTCCAGCGGGTCGTGACAATTGGTATTACTGGCCGTGGATGGAAGGGGATCGTTTCGGCCAATTCTTCCTCTACAGCGGCGAAAACGATGCCGACCGATTGCTGACCGCAGCCCGCTTGATGCAAGTAGTGCTGACCCTGCTCACGGCCGTCGTTATTTTCCTCTGGGCCAATCAACTCGCCGGCCCTTGGGCCGGGCTCCTCGGTTGTGCCCTCTGGGTTTTTAACCCGGTCGCACTGGCGCACGGCCATATCGTCCAGACCGATGGGGGTGGGACACTGACGATACTAGCGTCTTTATGGAGTTTCACCCATTTCGTGCAACGTCCTCGTCTTCGTACCGCGATTATCGCAGGACTGGCCTTCGGCCTGGCGCTGACGACCAAACTATCCGCCCTCCTGCTCCTGCCTATTTTCGTCGTGGTGACCGCGCTTGTACGGTGGAGGCTGACTGCAGAGCAAAGGAGCACTCTTCAGTTCGTCAAACTCATCTTCGTACTGGCCGCCAGTACGTGGGCCGTCATCTTGATTGTCTACGCGCCGCACTGGATGCCCGCGCCTCCGCTTGAACCGGCACAAGTCGCGTGGCTGAATGTTCCGTCGTGGTTTGAGGACTTCCGCCTGGTCCTGATTCCGCCGGACTTCTTCAAAGCCGTGGCGTTGCTGCTGGGCACTGCCGACGCAGGGCATAATGGCTACCTGCTCGGGAAGTGGAGTCCCGAGGGCTGGTGGTACTACTACCCCGTCGCGTTCGCCTTGAAAACGCCGATCGCCTTTCTGGCGCTCCTGACCGGGGCTCTCTTCGTTCTTCTCCGGCGAATTCGAACCCAACGGCTCGAACAACTTGTCCCCTGGGTTGCCGCCGCCATTTTCTTTGGCCTGGCGATGTACAACAAGATGAACATCGGCGTCCGCCATCTCCTACCCGTCTACGGGCTGCTGTCCGTGGGCGTGGCTTCGCAGTTGGCGCTGCGACGTGGAGCCTGGAGGGTCGCAACCATGTTTCTGGTTGCCTGGCTGGTAGCCGTGAGCATAGACGCACATCCGTTCTACATCGAATACTTCAACGAGTTCGCCGGCGGTGCGCGCAATGGCTACAAGTACCTGCTCGACTCCAATCTCGATTGGGGCCAGGACGTCAAACGCCTGAAGCAGTACCTGACCGGCCACCATCTGGAACGCTGCTATCTGGCCTACTTTGGCGTGGAAAAGGCCCTCACCTACCACGGCATCCAGTACACCACGGTGGAAGCCGCGGAAGCGCGCACCGCCCCACCCGGCACGCTCGTGATCTCGGCGATGGTCCTCATGCAACCCGAATGGACTTGGCTGCGCGAGCAACATCAACCCATCGACCGCGTCGGCTACACGCTTTTCGTTTACAGAATCGGTGATTAGCGCTTCCCGCAGACTTGCGCCTTCAGACCGACCGAGGCCTACCCCAATCTGCAAACACAAACGGGCCACCCCGTTTCCGGAGTGGCCCGTGATGAAGCGAATCTAGATTTACAACCCTTATGAACGGCGACGACGCATCGCCAACAGACCCAGTAGGCCCGCTCCGACCAATGCGATCGAGGAAGGCTCTGGAACTACATCGGCGAACGTGGTTCCAACCAGGATGTTGTCAACCCAGTTGAGTCCCTGCGTCGCATTACTCTGACGCAGCGCAAACTGAGTCACCGGAATCTGTAGAGGACCCGACACTACGGTATCCGTTGCGGTGGCGCCTGGATCCGTCTCAAGCGTGGGGCTGAGCCAGATGGTAGACGAATCAACCCCGCTGCTTTGATCAAGCCTGATCACGACTCGGTACGTCGTGCCCAAACTCAAAACTCCGGGCAGGAAAGCCGTGCCAGCGACCGCCGTTGCGGACGAGTTTGCGATGCCGATCGAAACCCCTCCAACCGTGTTCGTGACCAGCACCCTCGCGCGGAAATTCGAGGTCGACGTGTCTTTGAACATGGCAAAATACGACCCAGTGCCGGCTGGCCAAGAAGTGAAGTTGACATCGAAGCTGGCGTATTCAACACCGTTTGATGCTCCTGCTGAACTCAAGTTCAGCCCGTCATCCTTGCTATTTACTCCTGTAAGGACAGCGACGCCGTTGCTAACATTGAGCGCCGTTGTGCCGCTGAAATTGGACCATACTCCAGCAGGAGCGACAGTCGTCAAATCGCCGTCTGAATAACTGAACGTTTCGCTTCCAGTCAGTGCCGCCTGCGCTTGTGCCGCAGCCAGAATAGCTACAGCTAGAATACCCGTGAACTTAATCAATTTACTCATCTCGCCTATTCTCCCCTCTTTCTCAATCTAGTTTGCGCCCACCTCGCGAGCGGGCTCTTGTTCGCTTCTCCAAGCGCCATCATAGAGATTACGTTTTGTAATGCAAGGCTTTTTTTTGACTTTTCTTGACTTTTTTTGGATGGCGCTCCTGTCAAGCTCTGCAATCGGTATCACAGGCAAAGATTGCCTTGGAAATGTTACAGAATAAGGGCTAGAGCGTGAACAATTGGTGGCTTTTGATGGCGTTATTCGCTCTTTTTGGGTTGGGAACCCTGAGTTGCCCACCCTTGCGCCATCAGGCCCAAAAGTCGCGCCAAGGCGGCCTCGCTCGATGTACCGTCCCGCTCGGCATCCATGCGGGCCCGCCGATCAAGCTGGGAGGCCATTGCCGCCGATTTCTCACGCGGGCAACCCAGTCGCTCCAATCTGGCGGCGATTTCCTGAAGGGTCATGGCCCAACGGCCTTACTTGCCCAACGCTTCCTGGCGAGGAATGATTTTCACATGCGTAACGACCACCGGTTCCACCGGCGCGCTTTTCTCGCTCCCCGAGGAATTCATTTTGGTCGACGCCCCGCCGATTTTTTTCAGCACGTCAACGCCGGCAATCAGTTTGCCGAAGGCCGTATACTGGCCATTGAGAAACGACGCGTCCCCCAGGCAAATGAAGAATTGCGAGCCGGCGGAATCCGGGTCGCTGCTTCGTGCCATGGAAACAACACCCAGCACGTGCTTGTTCGTGTTGAATTCGGCCGCGATCTTGTAGCCAGGTCCGCCGGTGCCCACGCCCGGGTTCTGCGGGTCCTTGCTCAAGGGGTCACCCCCCTGGATCATGAAACCATCGATGATGCGATGAAACGCCGTGCCGTCGTAAAAATTCTGCTGCGCGAGCTTCTTGAAATTCGCCACCGTCTTCGGCGCGTCCTTGTCGTAGAACTCGATCACCATTTTGCCGAATTTCGTTTCGACCACCGCCACCGTATCCGTATCCGCTGCCATGAGGGTTGTTCCTTTCAGTAGAAATACCGTTGCCAATAAACCGGCCAATCCAATCATTCTCCGCATACTCTCAAGACCTCCGCCGTTTCCGTGTTCCAATTGAGTTTGACTCCCGCCGTTGCGAACTCGCGCCGAACATAGCCGAGCGCCAGCGGTTTGCCAAGCCGCGATGAACGGATCGCGCTGGTCAGCTGCCCCACCTCGCGGCCCTCCATAACGATCTTATCGCCACGGGTAGGAATGCTCTCTCCTGTGATGACGATCTGCACCAGCCGACGGTTCACGTGTCCGTACGTCTTGATGCGCGCGATGGTTTCCTGCCCGATGTAGCAGCCTTTGTCATAGCTGATCGCGCGCGCTTCGAGACCGGCCTCGTTGGGAATCATGCTTTCGTCCATGTCCACGCCCCACTTCGGTACAGCCCCCTCAATACGCAACACTTCCAATGCTTCCGCACTGATTGTCTCCATCATCGGGGTCGCGCTGATCACACCCCACCCGAGCGGATGCTGGAAAGTCACGGCCTGAGGGGGTACTGTGCCAATCTCGTCGCCAATCACCAGCCATTCGCTCATCGAATCGCCCACATCTTCAATCGTCACCTCTTCCGTAATAATGAACTTCTCGAGCGATGGCGCGAGCCCGGGGTTGACCTCCAGCAGAAATGAGTCCGCCAAACAAATGACCTGCCCCTCCCCCCGCATCTTGCCCTTCGCATTCAAAAATGCCGCGTAACAACTCTGGCCGGGCTGCAACCGCTTGATATCATTGGTGCACTGGCCCTGCAGGAACTCGACACGATCCGCACCGGTGATCCGGAGCCGTTCGCGCAAAGATGACAAGTCAACTATGGTCCGCCCGCCAGCCCGCGCTGAAGGTTCGCGAAGTAATTCGTTCATGTGCTCCAAAAGCTACTGCTACGGACAACTCGATAACAAATCCATCGACAATCTGACCTTACCCGCCGGGCTCCGCGATGCGGTCTATGGTCCTGGCAACCGCTCATCGGCAAAACTCAGGGTGGTTCGATTCGATCACCATGTTTTCACGATACCGACAAGGTTCTGGGTCAGCAAGCATAGGCGAATGCGAACGATTCTGGGTTGGGCCGCAGAGTCAAACAATTGAAGCAATTCATGTTCGGTCAGCAAATTCAGTTTCTCTTCTTTCGCCAACTCATGGAGCCCGACCGTACTCAAAATACCCCTGAAAACCCGGGGCGGGAAGTAGCTTATCAATGGCAGGTAGGAATGCGCTTCCACAGGAAAGAACCGATTGGGTGTGGTGATAAACACGTTTCTACCAACACGACAGGCCTCCCGCACGAACTGCCGCTGATTCTCCCGCGAACCCACATGCTCGATCACGGCTCCCGAAAAAACGATGTCGAACGACTGATCACCAAATGGTAGAGCGCGTCCATCGGCGCGCGTAAAACGGCTGAGCGGAAACTGCTTTTGGAGTCGAGACGGATCCTCAGGGGTTACGCCGGTGACCATCTCCGGGTGAGGGTAAAGGCGCTCAAAGTAATTTGATTCTATTTCTTCACTCATGGCGTCTGCCATCACGCCAACATCGAGCACTTTGGTCCTCTCATTCGGTGAGAATGTGTCCAGGAAAAGGCGAAATATCCTTCCCCGAACGCGCCAGGAGATCCTCGCCACGAGATCCGAGTGGTACGCGGAATACCCGTGGATGTTCTTCTTCATATCATCTCAGCCCACTGCGCCATTAAGTCGACAAAAACGAAACGTGAAGATATAACCCAATTGCCGGACCAAATCCTTCCAGGAAGATTTCACCCCTTCGTCCGCGCCGCGAGCGCAATACGAAATCGGGAATTCGACAATCGAGTAACCCCGACGCGCCGCATTGGCGGTGATTTCATGACAGATCTCGAAGCCGTCGCTCTTCAAGGCAAAGCTCCGGAGAACATCGCCTTCGAACGTCTTATAGCAGGTACAGGCATCGGTGATTTTCGTGCCGAACAGGAGATTGACATAGAAAGTCAGGAACCGATTTGCCAACCGGCGAATGGGTGACATATTTCGAATCACTCCCTTGAATCGGGAACCATAAACCACCTTGGCCTTCCCCTCCAGGATCGGTGTCGTCAGCATGGGGATCTGGCTTGGATCGTATTCCAAATCCGCATCCTGGATGATGATTACCTTGCCGGTGGCCGCGCGGATCCCGTCCCGGAGGGCCGCACCTTTCCCTCCGTTGACGTTGCGATACATGATGCGCAGGTTCTGCGTCTCGTGAAATCGACCCAGCACTTCCCGCGTCTTGTCGCTGGAACCGTCATCGACGACCACGACTTCCCGCAGGTAATCGCCGAAATCCACCGCCAAAATCATGCGGAGGACCGCTTCAATGATTTGGTCTTCGTTATAAACCGGGATTACAATCGATAGATCCGGTGTTCCGCTGTGTTTTTCCAAGCTTGCCATCGTGTTACTCGCCGGGTTTGTTGAGGCGGATGATTCTCCACGACGGCTCAAATTGCGCCATCTCCTTACAGGTCACGGTTGGAAATCGATCGTCCTTCAGGAGCTGCCACACATACGCGGCGGCAATGTCCGTTTGCGATGGCTCCTGCCCCGTCAGGGCCACGAACGCCAATCGCATGTCCTCTTCCAGACTCGCTTGTGAACGTACCAACAAGAACTCCACATTTCTTTTCCGCTGTAGTTCCCAAAACCGGTCCGCGGACGCTGTCGTGAGCATTTCGCCTGTGTCGTTAATCCCATCCAAATTGCACCAAAAGCCAGTGCCAACGACCCGCACCTTGCCCATGGGCGCGAGAAATGACGCCTCGTCCCACGGTGCCAGCACGATTGGGTGCCGCACCGTCGAACCCAGGCAATCGGAGACGGCCTCCAGGGCGAAAGTTTCAACCTGTGGCCCGCGCAAGGAATCCCCGCCAATCAATTTCATGCTGTGGTTGACGCGCAGGTTGATCATCCACGCGGGAAAGGTTGCCACCACCATGCCCGCCAGGCAAAACTCGGGTGAATTGGCCCACAGATGCGTGACGGCCAGCCCGGCGGTCATGACCAGCACGGGAATGAAAAAGTCCATCCAGCGCACCTGGCAAAATGTAAGCAGCAGATACGAAAGAGCCACGAGCAGGACCCAACGAACGCGCCGGTCAATCTTCTTGAAAGTGAAAATCAGGCCCAGCGACACGAATGGCAGGAAACCGAAGTCGATATAGCCGTGTTGCAGTGCTTGGGACAAGTTTGTGGGGTACGGCATGCATTCCACTGTTACGCTCATCAATCGCTTCAGTCGCACGTCCTGCATCACGTGAAGATGGTGCCAATCGAAGCCCTTCATGGCCGCCGCAGTCACCACCGACAGCCCTGCCGCCAACAAAATCGCTAGCAGTTTCCAACTCTTCGAGATCGGGGAGCGACTAACCAGTTCCAGCAATCCCCCGCCAATGAGCCACAGCGCCACGTGCCACGCAGAGATGAGCTCCAGGTGTTGGGAAAACAAATGTGGCCAAAACTCGAAGAGCCATGCAATCAGAGTACCTACGAGTCCGCTGATCCACCAGCCGCGCCAGAATTGCTTGTGCCCCTCATCCGCTGTTTGCCACCCGAGTTCGTACAAAGCCAGCCCTCCCACCAACCCGCACGCAGGCATCATCTCCGATCCTGCCGACCAGATTGCCAGTGCCGTGGCAATACCCACGAACACCCCTCCCGCCGTGGTAGGCTTCTGCCGCCACGCCAGGCACCCTCCCACAATGCAAATGAAGAGCAGCTGATGCAAACTGTGGTGGTCCGTGTTTCCAAAGGCCGTGATCACCATGACATCGACCAACACCGGCCACGCCACAATCCAGCAGGCCGCCAAAAGCCAGCCGCCCGCGCGCAAGCCCAATAACCCCAACGCGATCATGCCGGCCAATCCGACAATCGGCCCCAGCCACAGTCCCGCCCATTCCAACGCGCGTGCGCGCGGCATCCCACCCACAAATTCTCCCACCCGCACCATACCGACACCCAGGGTCGTCATCGGAGCCGTCCACGGGTTGAGCGTACCGTACGGTGCGTTGATTTCAGGCAACCAGTGAATGCGCGCGCCATCGCCGTCGAGAGCCCGTTCCACCAACCGCCAGCGCATCATGCTATCAGAATCAACGAGGACATAATGGCCGTCCGGCGCACGCAACAAGGGGACCTGGATGTTTCGGGCCCAGAAGTAGGCGATAGTTGCGGCTACGAACAGCAGCAACAGGAACAGAATCTCTCGGTTGGTAGTTTTACTCGACAAGGATGGATTTTATGATGCCGAAGGGCAACCGGAGTGTCGAGAGAAAACCCGTCCATGCCCGGGTGTGAAACGGCCAATTGTGCGGATTATCGAGCAACTGAATGCGCTCGAAACTGCCGCATGTTCTCGAGTGTCTGGCGAAACTGGTCTGAATCCGGTCGCAGCTGCACCGCTTTCTCCATCTGCGAAATCGCTTCGTCAAGGTGACCCTGTTTCGCCAGCGCAGCCGCCAGCATGTAGCGCGCTTCGGTAAACTCCGGCTTAAGGTGCACGGCCTTTCGGAGGTGTTCGGTCGCTTCCTGGATCTGCCCGGACTGCAGCAGGGCGGCTCCCAAATTGAAACACCCTTCGGCCAACCGCGGATCGATTTCCACCGCATGTTTCAAGTGTGCGATTGCGCCTGTGACATTACCGGATTGAAGCAGCGCATACCCAAGATTGCCCTCCGCTTCCTCGTAATCCGGTCGGATCTGCAGCGTCTGCTCATATTGGTCAATCGCGTCCTGAAGTCGGCGTGCGCGCAAATAGGCGTTCCCCAGGTTGTAATGTCCAGACCAGGAACCGGGATTCAAGGTCACTTCCTCGCTGTACAATGTCTCCTGGCTTCGGAAGGCCTCACAATGTCGCCAACTCCAGGTGCAAAGCACCGCGACCACGATGGCGGCGGCGAATAGGCCCAATGATTTTTCGCGAATCAGTTGGGTGGCGCACGCAGACACCAGGGCGATGAGACCAATGCTGGCCAGGTACTGCCAGTGGTCCATCACAAACGATTCCGCGAAGCCCACACTTAAGAACCCGAGAACCGGCCCCAGCATGACGGCAAAGCACAGCACCGCTGCAAGCGGACCCTTCCCCAGCTTGGCGCGGTTAAGCCATAGCGCCAGGATTACGCCCAACGCACATGCCGGATAAAGGTACTGCCACCACATCGAAGGATCGATTTGCCATTGCGGGTAGACGATCATGACCGGGTGCGGCCAGATAATCTTCCCGGCGTAAAACCAGAGAGCCCGACCCGCGAGCAAAACGCGCTGAATTATTGACAGGTGCCATTCTGGGGCCTGTGTGTTTGAAAGGGCCGCCTGAAAGTGCATCGTCACGATTCCCATCGTGGCGCCCACAAGGAAAAATGGCGCCAGAGGAACCAGATCTTCTCGCCTGATTTTCTCGCGCTTCCACCAGAGCACCACCAGGAGAACCGCCGGCAAAGGAACCACCGCCGTTTTTGCCAGCAACGCCAACAGATAAAGTGCGAGGGCTGCTCCGTAAAACCACCACCGCCGGGCTGCGGGAGCCAAAAACTTCAAGTATGCAAGGAATGCCAGGAAGAAAAGGCATCCCGAAAGAACGTTCTTGCGCTCGGCAATCCACGCCACCGATTCCACCTGAACCGGATGGACAGCGAATATCAATGCCGCCAGCCACGCCCCAGGTACAGACAGACGAGTCAACAATATCCCCACCAGAATCGCGTTCGCCACGTGCAAAAGTACATTGACCATGTGATAGCCAAGTGGCTGGAGACCCCACGCATGGTACTCCACCCAGAACGTGGAAAAGGTCAGTGGATAATATGGGAGCGGGACATCCTGCCAGTGCGCCGTCCACAGGTCTCGCAAGCCGCCGTTCGTGCGGAGCAGCTGATTATCAACTACGTCCTGAAAATCGTCCCAGATAAACCCATTATGCAATGTCGGTCCGTAGGTGATGAACGTAATGAGTATGATCAATCCTACCCACCAATAAATGTACTGGCTATCTTCCTTGCAGGCCGAGTCTGGGGTCGCACCGGTAGGTTCACCATCGCGCTTCATCGGGTCGGAACGCTACTATCAACGCACTTCAATTACAATCCTGACTGCTTGCGTCCTTCCTGCCGAATCAGTAGCCTGTCCCAGTCATGCCTCTCGACCTAACCAGCGACGACTACTTCATGGGCGAAGCGCTACGACTCGCGCGCACGGCCTACGACACGGATGAAGTGCCGGTTGGCGCCGTCATCGTCCGCGACCTTAAAATCATTGCCCGGGCCCATAACCAGGTGGAACTGCTCAAAGACGCCACCGCGCACGCGGAGATTCTCGCCATCACGCAGGCCGCTCATGTGCTCGGGGACTGGCGGCTGGAAGGTTGCACCCTCTTCGTCACGAAGGAACCCTGCCCCATGTGCGCCGGCGCCCTCATGCTTGCGCGCCTGAATCGCCTCGTGTTTGGCGTCCGTGACGAACGCGCTGGCGGTGCCGGGTCCGTCTTTCCGATTACCTCCGCGAAGGGACTGAACCACACCGTCGATGTGGTCGCAGGTGTGAAGGAAACCGAGGCACGCGATCTGTTGCAAAGTTTTTTCCGCGCCCGGCGCTCGGCGGGCTAGTTTAGCCCCGTGTTCTTCGGCAGAAACGGCTGCAGTTTTCTCCACCGCTGGTCCTTGCCGACAAACGCCTCCCACATGGCATTCGGGACCGATTCCTCCAGCATCGCCGTGTGCGGCCGGCACACCAGCCACGAGCCTTCGCTCAATTCTCGCTCGAGTTGTCCCCCGCTCCAGCCCGCATGACCGGCGAATGCCCGTACCCACTCCTGTTTGGGCAGCGCAGTAAGTTCTTGCGGGTCGGCCACGATTTGGCAGCGCAACTGTTCGTCGTTCTTCCCGCGCTGGAACCGGGCGAAAAGTAGCGCGGTCGTTTTGACCGGTCCGCCCTGAAATACCGGAATTTGCTGCAACGCCTTCGGCAGGTCCGGCGACAGCGCCACCTCGCCGAGTTTCTTGTCGAGCGGACGGTTCATCACCAACCCAAGTGTGCCGTCGGGACCGTGTTCGGCGATGTAGACCAGCGTCTGGTGAAAATTCGGGTCGAGCAAGTCTCGCGAGGCCGCCAGCACCAACCCCGCGAGCGATTCGCCTTCTGGAATCTCAAATCCCATGCCCTACCTTACCACTTCCCAGCATCGCGCGCATATTTGACCAGCCCGCCGCGAAATGGCGGGAAACCCGTGCCAAAGATCATGCCAACGTCGATGTCGTCCTCGGAAGCCACCACTCCTTCGCTGAGGCAGCGCTTCGCTTCGTTGATCATCACTCCCAGCAAGCGCGCCTGGATTTCCGCAGGACTGGGCGTCTTCCCACTCGCGAGCTTCAATCCTGCGTTCAGTCTCTCTTTCTTGCCTTTATATAGGTAAAACCCTGCCCCGCTCTTTCGCCCCTTCAACCCCCGCTCATAAACCTGCCGGAGAATCGGCGCGACCGTCATCCGATCATGGAAAGCCTCGGCGAGTTCGCGCGCTACATCGTACGCGACGTCGATCCCCACCTCGTCGATCAACCGAAGCGGTCCCATCGGCATTCCGAAATCAAGCATGGCCTTGTCAATCGACTCCACGCTGACGCCCTCGCCCAGCAGCACGCCCGCTTCGTTCAAATACGGCATGAGCAGTCGGTTCACCAGGAATCCCGGCGCCCCCTTCACGATAATCGGGATTTTCTTCAATTGCTTCGCAAACTCGACGGCCACTGCGATTACCTCCGGCGCGGTTTTCGTTCCGTACACGATCTCCACCAGCGGCATCTTGTGCACAGGGTTAAAAAAATGAATTCCGATGAATCGCTTCGGGCGGCCACTGGCTTCCGCCAACTCATCAATGGGAATCGCCGACGTATTGGAGGCGATAATGCAGTCATTGCGCAGGCGGTCAACCAATTCGCTGAACGCCAACCGCTTGACCTCGATCTTCTCGAGGACCGCCTCGATGATCAGGTCACAATCGCCAAAACCGGTGTACTCCGTCGTCGGGTGCACCCGCGCAAAACCGTGCTGCGCGTCCAGTTCGGAAAACTTCCGCCGCTTCACGCCTTCGCGGTACGCGTCCGCAATGCGCTTGACGCCGGTCGCGACGAACTCTTGCTTGATATCCTTCAACCGCACCGTCAACCCGCGTGCGCTGCACCATTGCGCAATACCCGCGCCCATCACGCCCGCGCCAAGCACCCCGACTTTCTGGATCGGTACCGTCGTGACTCGCGCCGAGACCGGCCCGGCGCGCTCCACCCGCCCGGTGTCAAACGTCAGTTTGGAATACCTCTCGCGCAGGAAGAAAATGCGGATGAGGTTCTTGCACACCGGCGTCGCGCTCACTTCGCCAAAGATCTTCGCCTCGCGCTCCAGTCCTGCGTCGAGCGGGCCCGCCAGACCTTCTTCTATCGCGTCAATGGCCCGCAACGGCGCCGGGTACTGGCCTCGCGCGCGCGCGGACACCTGCTTGCGGGCGATCCGACAGGCAATCGGCCGCAACGGCCACATGTTCTGCAACTTCACCGATTTGCGGGACGCGCGGCGCTGACCGAGCGCGAAGCGTTTTGCCGATTCCCGCAAGACCACGCTCGGTACGGCTGCGTCCACCAAACCGATCCGCCGTGCCTTGTCCGCGCCGACGCTCTTGCCTGCACAAATAATATCCAGCGCCGCCCTCAATCCAATCAACCGCGGCAGCCGCTGTGTCCCGCCCCAGCCGGGAATGATGCCGAGTTGGGTCTCGGGCAATCCGATCTGCGTTTTCGGATGGTCCGTCGCCAGGCGGTAACGGCACGCGAGGGCCAGCTCACAACCGCCGCCCAGGCACGCGCCGCCAATAGCGGCGACCGTCGGCACACCGAGTAGTTCGATCTTGGCGAAAATCCGGTGTCCTTCGCGCGAGAGCTGCTCACCATGGTTCGCGTCGCGGATCTTTTCCAGTTCGTTGATGTCCGCGCCGGCGATAAAGATACCCGGTTTGTCGCTGGCAAAGATGACAGCCTTGGGCTTGCGCTTGGAGAGTTCATCTAGAATCACCTCCAGCCGCTGCATTTGCGCGAACCCGAGGATGTTGACCTTCGAATCCGGGTCATCGAACAGCACCCACGCAACGCCGTCTGCGTCGAACTTAATCCGCGGAGATTCCGTAGCCACCAATGTTGTCATTCAGGTCTGGTGGGAATCCTATACAAAACAAATTGGCCCGGCAACATAATGCCGGGCCAAAAGGAAGGCGAGCTGGATGATCAGGCGGATTTGCGCCGGCGAACCAACATCCCCAATCCCGCTACGGAGCATAAGGCTAACCCCATAACCACGAGTGACGTACTCGCCGGCTCCGGCACTCCCGAGAAATTCGCGATGCTGACCATATTCGTGTTCGGGGCGGCTTGAAGGATTTCGCGCATGGCCAGACCAATTTCACCGGAACTCTGGATACCCAGCGCCGCGAAGGTGTTGGTATAAGCCAGCGTAGGGCCAATCTGAGAGCCGAGTGCGCTTCCGGGATCCGTGCCCGTAGTATGGCTGAAGACCTTCCCATTGATGATGAAGGTGCCGCCGCTGACTGTCATATCCATTGTAAGTCGATACCACGCGACCTCCCCGAGGCCTCCGGACAAGGAGGTCGACTGAAGAGTTGTCATGGCCGGACCGTTCATGTCCGCAATCGACAATATGTTGTTATCCGTGTTACCGGCGTCGGAAAGCATAAGGGCCAGACCGCTGTTGGTTGGGAATCCCTCGTTGTAGAGGAATACGAATCCGCCCTGCTTGGTGTTGTTGAACTCCTTGAACAAGATGTCAGCGCTCAGACTGAGATTGCCCGAGAAGATATTATCAGGAGTCGCAGTGGTCGGATTTGTATCGTAGAGCGTGACCGAGTTGGAGCCACCCGCTCCCACCGTGCCGACAAAGTTCAGGGCAGTGTGACCTGTGGGCCCCAAATCAAAACCGCGGTTGATGCCCTGCTGACGAACCAATGGCCCGATGTCTCTGAACAACCCGGAGGTCGGAGGATTATTATTGTTGTAGTCAGCGTCGCTGCTGAAAGTGATCGGTCCAAATGCTGCAACGCTCGCGCTAACGGTGGTCAGAAATAATGCTATGCCCACCCAAATTACTCGCATACCCGCCTCCCACTGATCCCCTGATTCGATTCGGCTGCGTAACTCTCGCTTCTTTATGACCCGCTGCCCTTGTCGCAAAACTCTTGCAAATTGTCAGTAGAGAAACCGCTCCGGCATGGATGCTTAAGGGGTGGCAGACATATATCCAAGTAAGTACAATGCCTGCAGGGCGGTTAGCTGCCTAAAGATAATTCTCTTTTTTTGACTCCGCTGTCAGGTCTCACGCACGTTCCAGAATCAGCGCCCCGCCTTGTCCCCCGCCCACGCAGGCCGAAGCAACTCCCGTCTTGAGGTTGCGGCGCTTCATTTCCTTCAACAGAGTCAGCACAAGTCGTGCGCCGCTGGCACCCACGGGATGACCGAGTGCGATTGCACCGCCATTGACGTTGAGCAGGTCGCGGTTGATTTCCATGCCGAATTCCTTGCGCATCACTAATTCCACTGCCAACACCTGAACCGCAAACGCTTCATTGATTTCCAGAAGTTGGATGTCTTTCCACTTCACGCCCGACTCCTCCAGTGCCTTCGGGATGGCGTAGGCCGGCCCGATCCCCATTCGCCGCGGATCCACTCCCGCGAAGGCGTAGCCGCGCAGGTATCCGAGCGGCTGAAAACCTTGCTTGCGCGCCTTTTCTTCTTCCATGACCAGCAACGCCACCGCGCCATCAGTGATCTGCGACGAGTTGCCGGCGGTCACGGTCCCGTTGTGCTTGTCGAACACCGGCCGCAATTTCGTCAGCGCTTCCATCGTCTGGTTGTCACGCACACCATTATCTTTGTCCACGTATTGGCCTTTCGCCAAATAAACCGTGGCCATCTCTTCCGCCAGTTTCGCCCGCGCTTTCACCACCTTCTGGTGCGAATCGAGGGCAAACGCATCCTGTTGTTCGCGGGTGATACCGTAATCGCGATACAGCACCTCTGCCGTCTGGCCCATGTTGAGTCCGCACACCGGATCCGTCAGCCCGAGCATCACGCCGATCCTGGGTTTGAAATCGCTCGGACGAAATGACAACATGGCGCTGAGCTTCTTCAGCGACGACTTCGCCCGCAAGAGCGCCGCGAATTTGTCCGCCGCCGCCGTCGAATACAGCAGCGGGATGTTCGACATGCTCTCCGTGCCCCCAACCACAAACGCGTCCCCCTGGCCCGAGACCATTTTTTCGTACGCGCTGGTGATGGCCTCAAAACCGCTCGCGCAATTGCGATGCACGGTGTAGGAGGGAATCTCTTTCGGCAGTCCTGCATTGAGCGCTATGACCCGCGCAATGTTCGCGGCCTCCGGCGGTTGCGCGACGCAACCAAAGATCACCTGCGAAACCTTGCGTGGGTCGAACCCCGTACGCTCCAGCAATTCGCTCACGACGATGCGACCGAGTTCCTGCGCGGGGAGCGACTTCAAATCCGTCCCCGCCTTGGAGAACGGCGTCCGAATCCCGTCGATGATCGCCAGTCGGGTCATCGGAAAATCTCTGCGAAAAACTCCTTCATCGCTTCCCACGATCGTTTATCGGCGTGCTCGTTGTAGGCCGCACCCTTCGAGTTGTCGTTGCCGGCATCAGGCCGCGTAAAGCTGTGGACGGCGCCGCTATAATAAATCATCTGCCAGTCCACCTTGGCGGAACGGAGTTCGTCTTGCAGCGCGGCCACATCGGCGGCCGGTACATACGGATCATCCGCACCCTGGCAGAGCAGCACCTTGCACTTGATGTTCTTCGCGTCGCGCGTCGGCGTGTCGAGTCCCCCGTGGAAGGTAACGATGCCGGCAACATCGGCCCCGCTACGCGCCAGTTCCAACACGGTGGTGCCCCCGAAGCAATAACCAATGGCGGCGATGCGCTTCGGATCAACCTGCGGTTGTTTCTCCAGCACATCGAGCGCAGCATTGACCCGGGCACGGAGCAATGTGCGGTCGCCCTTGTACTTTCCGACCATCCCTCCCGCTTCTCGGGGGTCTTTGGGACGCACACCCTTACCGTAAATGTCCGCCGCGAACGCGACATACCCCAGTTTAGCGAGCATGTCGGCCCGCATTTTGGCGTAGCTATCACACCCCAGCCAATCGTGCACGACGAGCACACCCGGCCGTGGCCCCTTCACACCGTCGTCGTAGGCGAGATAACCTTCGAGTGTGGTGTCGCCTTGTTTGTACTCAATGGCTTCGGTATGCAATGCGGCGTAAGAGTTCATGGCAAAAAGCCCCGCAAAAAGAATGGTAAGTTGCGTTTTCATAGCGCCTTCACGCTAACATGCTCGATTCCCTGGTGCAATCCGGGAGCGATAACTCATTCCTTTGGCCGCGCATCCAAGACGCGGACTTCCTTCAATGAGCTTTCCAGTTTGATGCGCTTGAGCATGTCGTCCAGCGAATGGATCTCGATGCGATTGGGCGTCAACTCGATCTCGGTCTGAAAGCGCGTACGAATCTTCTGTTTAAGACGCTCGACGTCCGACCCGTTCTCAGGCGCGACGTGCAGAATCAGCTCGTCCACGTCATGCGGATCATCGTGGGCCTTACGAATCTCCAACTGCCACTCGCCGACCTCGGCCGTGTCGTCGAGAATCTGCTGGAGCGAGTCGAAATTGACGAGCGTACCTTTCAGCTTTTCCAGTTGTAATTCCTTGGTGCTGGACGCGCGCCCGATCTTGCCGACGATACGCGGCACCGTACGCCCGCAATACGGGCACGGTTCCCAGGTAATTCCGCCGTCCACATAATCGCCCGTGCGATAGCGCAACACGACCGTGCCGCGCGCGTCGAGCGGTGTGTACACCAGTTCGCCCGGCTCGCCCTCGCCCTTGACTTCGCCCGTCTCGGGGTCAATCACCTCCATGATGCCCAGGTCGGTCAGTAGGTGATAACCGCTCCATTCCCCCGGCGGCGTCGGGCATTCACCCCACGCCAGGCGCGCCTCTGTAAAGCCGTACGTCCCGCAAACGCGCACGTCCCCCGCACCCATGTCCTGTAACATGGAAACCATTTTGCGGCGGATACCCTGTGGCGACTTCTCCCCGCCGAGGACGATCTTGCAGACCTGCGGCCACTTGCGGCCTTGTTCGTGCGCTTCGCGGATCACATGGTAAACAAACGTCGGGATGCCGACAATCGCCTCGGGCTTGATCTTCTCGATGAGGTTGATGTTGCCGTCGGTACCCATCACCTTCCCGCCGCCCGAGCTGACGAGCAACATGCCAAACTCCAGTCCCGCAAACACGACCTGCCAGAATGCCAGGTGTGGTGCGTAGGGAAACATGTTCACGCCGCGCATCTTCGTCGTCGCGCCGAATACCTGGATGATTCGCGCGCCGGCGGTGCGGAGATTGCGCATGTCGTGGTCGGTGTACGTGAAGGCCACGGGTGCCGCGCTGCGACCCGTGGTGGCAGTCAGGAAGATTGGGCGATACTCGCGCTCGAAACGCCGTTCCACCGCGCTGCGACCGCGCAACAACGCCTCCGCGACGACACGGGGACGATGTTTGAGCACCGAGATATCCGGCGTGATGATGAACTCGCGGAATTTTTCTGGCTGTTCCGGGGTCGGGAGCAAATCAGCTTTGCTCGTGAACGGAAGACGCCGCAAATCATCGACCGTCTTGATGTGCCGCGGGTCGATCTTATGCTCGGCGAAGAGCTTCTTGTAGTAGGGACTGAACGGGCCGATGACCTCCGTAAAGTAGTGGTGAAGCCTCTCGTTCTGGATGCGGCGCTGCTCCACCGGCGTCAGATGGTCCCATTTCATCGTCCCACCAGCCCCTTCAGCAGGGGCAACGCCGCCTGCGCCGCCTCTTCCCCGCAACGAATGTAACGCTCAGGATGATAAAAGTCGTACCAGACACTGTCGGCGAGAATCGGGCGAATCACCACGTCGGCATTGGTACAGGCGACTTCGGCCATGCGCGACTGCATCGCGTGCATGGAGCGCATGTACACGTTGATCAGGCTGGTCGGGGTCTCGACAACGGGACCCGTTTCGCGCATGCCGCCTTTGCTTTCTTTCCGCGACGCCAGCGACCTCTCGTTACGGTAGCGTTCGCGCTGTTTCATCTCATCTACGTTGGGAATCGTGTTGACGGCGATGATCTTTGCGACACCGGCATGCGCGAGCACTTGCACGGGCACCGGATCGGTGATGCCACCGTCGATCAACGTGTGGCCATTGGTCACCACAGGACGAAAGACGCCGGGAATCGTGATGCTGGCGCGGATCGCGTCGATGAGCTTGCCGTCCTGGAAAATAACTTCCTCAAGTGTGTTGATGTCGCTGGCAATGATCTTTAGCGGAATGAGCGTATCGGCGAACGTCAGCCCGTTCACAATCGAATGCAGGAAATTGTACACCTTGATGCCGCGAAAGATGCCGGCGCCGGGAAACATCGGGTCCAGCAGTTTCAGGAACGTGCGCTTGTCGCGTATCCGCTTGGCGATCGCCTCCATCTCGTCGGCGCTCTTTCCAACAGCCCACGCCGCCGCGATGAGCGCGCCCATCGAACTGCCAGCCACCATGTCGATGGCGATCCCCTCACGTTCCAGCACGCGGATAACCCCAATGTGTGCCAGGCCGCGGGCCCCGCCCGTCCCGAGCGCCAATCCAACCAACACATTGCCCAACTCGCGCGCCATGCGCCGCACCACCAGGCTGTACGGCTCCATCGGCTTGCGAATCGCGTAGGGGGTCCCATCCACGGCCTCGACAACCTCGGACTCGGGAATCCAGCGCAAGAGATACGAGATCGGCTGTCCGACCTTTCGCTCGGCTTCTTCCACGTACGGCGCGCTGGCGTCACCGACTGCTGTGAGGATCACTCGCACCTGCGGCCCACGCGCCGCTGCGTGGGAACGGAAATCCTCCAGCAACAGCCGGGTGCGGTAGAGATGCTCGTCGTCGTACTTGGCGATGACGAACACCTGGTCCGATTGCACGAGGCAAGCGAACACGGACGCGGAGACTGCGTTCGGAAGATCGCAAATCACGTAATCGTACTGCTTCACGAGATGGCCGAACACCGGCGCAATGAGCGCGATCTCGCGCTCGTCGCCCACGAGATCAAGATTCAAGCGGTCGTAACCGAGCGGGGAATGCACCGTGATGTCTTGCAGCCCGAGGCCGCTGCGGAAATCGAGGCGCTCGCAGTTCAACAGCGGTACGCCGCGCTGCCGGCCGCTAAAATCGAGGAGCAGCACGGGCTCGCGCGTTTCGTGGGCAAGGCTGGCAGCCAGGTTGTGCGCGAGGGTCGTCTTCCCCGTGTCGGGCAGGGAGCCGTAGAGCGAGATGATTATGCTCCGCTTGGCACGATATTTCTCTTCACGAAGTTCCTTGATTCGATGACCCAGCCGTTGGCTGAAGCTCACCGCCACGCGCGGGTCGCGATTGACCACGGAATCGAAATCTTCGCGCGGGATTTTCAGGAGCATCGAATCGTTGAGCGCGCGCACATTCGCCCAATGCGTCTCCCCGCTCAGCAGCGGCATCTCCCCAAAACAATCGCCATCACAATAGGTGGCGAAAATACGGTCCCGTCCGCTCTTGAGCCGTGTGTACGCCTGGAGTCGACCCGAAACGACGACATAAAGCGCATCGCCAGGGTCATTTTCGCGCACGACAAGGTCGCCCTTCTTGACCGCGACAAATTCAGCGCGCTCAGCCAGGCCCTTCATCAGCTCTTTGCCAAGGCTGGCCAGAACTGGCACGCTTTCAAGTACTTGGAGTTTGTGCTCCATGCCGCAATCCTTCCCACCAACACTCTGTCTCGACGTGAGCGTTTAGGCTCACTTCCACCACAATTATAGTAAAGCAAGCCGTGGGCCGAATCAATGGCCAGCGGCTTGATTCTGAAGGAGTTCGATAAGCCGCAACGTGGTCTTGCCGGCGATTTCCAGGCTGCGCGAGCTGATCTTGTCGAGTGTGTCCTTCTCTGTATGCCAATAATCGTTAAGGCCCGGCTTGCTACCGAATTCAAAGTCAATCAGATCAACGGCTGGGATTCCCGCCCGCATGAATGGCACGTGGTCGTCAAGGATCCCATTCCCGCCGTAGGCGAAGTAGTCACGGAACCCCGCCGCGCGCGAAGCGTCAAAGGTCTGCGGGATCAGCGAGCCGTTGACGGTGATATTCAAATTCTTGTCGCCGATCATATCCAGCAACACCATCGCCTTGACCTGGCCGATTTGATTCCTGCCTTTGAGATCTTCGATAAAGAACTTGCTCCCCCACAGCCCGTCCTCCTCGCCGTACTGCTGCACAGCCTCTTCGCCGTCAAAAAACACAAACCACAGGCCCGGCTGCTCGGCAGCGATGCGCGCGATTTCCAGCAGCGCACCCGAGCTGGAGCCGCCGTCGTTGGCGCCGACGAACGTGATGTTCGTAAAGAACTTCGTATCGTAGTGCGAACCGATGATGATCACGCGATTGGGGCGGGCCGGCTGCACGCGCGTCCTGGCCACAATATTCCGAAATTGCTTTGGCCCGAGGGGCGTCGGCGCGATGAAGACTTGTTCCTCGGTAGCCAGCCCGTATTCCTCCAACTGGGTCTTGATGTAAGTAGCCGCGCGTCCAAGCCCATCGCTTCCGCTGGGTCGCGGCCCATAACCGACAAGTTTTTCAACATGCCGGTACGCCCGCTCGCCGCTGTACTGTTGCCAGGGAATTGGCGGCGGCGGTCGCGACCCGCCACAGCCGCAAACGAGCCCGACGATAAGGACGAAGCCTAGTCGCCGTGCCATTGTTCCGCCCAGGCAATGCGTCGCGCGAGCGACGGGTGATCGTGCAGGAGAAACTCAACAACCGGATGCGGTGAAAGATCCGCGAGATTCTGCTCCCCGAGTTTCCGCATGGCGCGTATGAACGCGTCGCGATTTGCAGTCAACTCCAGCGCCGTGGCGTCCGCTTTCCATTCACGGGAGCGGGAGAAAGCGTTATTCAGCGGCATCGCCACCAACCCAAAAACAAACAGGCACAGTGCTAACAGCGGGAATGCGGCGATGTCCCAGACGTGGTCGTACCCGAGTCGGGTCATGCCCCAGTGCAACCCGAGGTCGGCGACTTTGAGTCCAACGAAGGTCGTCACCGTTCCCCAAGCGATCATCTTCGTAATGTCGCCGTGCTGGTAGTGCGCCATCTCGTGCGCCATGACCACCTCAATCTCGTCCTCCGCAAATTTATCCAGCAAGGTGTCGCCGAGAATGATGCGCTTGGTGGTGCCAAGTCCCGCGAACGCCGCGTTGGCTTTCTTCGTCTTCTCGCTCATCCCCATCCGGTAGACCCCAAGGACTTTTGCACCGACCCGTTGCGCGAGCGCCGTGAGCTTCTCGCGTAACGGCTCGTTTTCCAAGGGCTGCAATTTGTAAAAGAGTGGGAGAATCAGCACGGGAAAGAGCGCCGACATCGCCACGCCAAACACCAGGAAGAAAAGTCCAGCGCCAACCCACCACCAGTCGCCAGCGCGTCGCAAAAGGAAATACAGAACGTCCAGTAGCACGACACTCAGCAGCAAATTCAACCCGAGGGACTTCAGTTCATCGAGCGCCCACGCACCGAGGCTTTCGTTGGACAGCCCGAACTTATGTTCGAGATGATAGTCGCCAAGATAGTTCAGCGGCAAAAATAGCAACTTGGTCGCGATGATGACCACCGCGCCATAAATCGCGACGTGGATCCACGGGTTCGGCGAGATGGATTGCACTACGCTCGCAAGGATGTCCGAACCTGCCCAATAGAGAAACACGATGAGCGACAGGATGGTGTACACCGTCTCCACCACAAAAAGAAAGTTGTGGATCGCCTCGTAGCGTTTTGCGCGTTGCTGTTGGCTGGGTTCGTCCATTTCGGCACTCGGCGAGCGCCCTAGAGATTGTCGATGCCGAGGATGCCGAGCAGGCGCGCCAGATCGTCGTTCCCGTAATATTCGATCTCGATCCGTCCCTTTTTCTTACCGTGATAAACGCTGACGTGGGTGCCGAGCTTCTGCTGCAGTCGCTCTTCGACCGCCAAAACGTGCGTCGATTTCGCCACCCCACCGAGTGTGCGCGCGCGAACTTTCGCTTCCCCTTTGAGCTGTTCTACGAGTTGTTCCGTCTCGCGCACGGTGAGATTGCGCTTCAGTACGCGCTCGGCAACCAGCCGCTGCTCCGCGGGATTGGCCAGCCCGAGAATCGCCTTGGCATGACCGACACTGAGCCGGTCATCAGCGATCCACGACTGCACTTCCCCGGGTAAACCGAGCAATCGCATCGAGTTAGCTACCGCCGCGCGGCTTCGACCCACTTTTTCGGCGATTTGCTCCTGAGTAAGCTTGAACTGCGTGGAAAGTTGTTCGTATGCCCGCGCCTCTTCAACCGCATTGAGATCTTCGCGCTGCAGGTTTTCGATGAGCGCGATTTCAAGCACTTCCTGGTCGTTCGCCTCACGAACGATCGCGGGAATCGTCGTCAGCCCCGCCTCGCGCGCCGCTCGCCAGCGGCGCTCGCCCGCAATCAGTTCGTAGCGGTGCGTGCCATCGGTTGCGGCAACCGGTCTTACCAGCAACGGCTGAATAACGCCGCGCTGCTTGATGGAATCCGCCAGTTCGCGTAGTTGCTCCGGATCAAAATCGGTGCGCGGCTGAAAGCGGCTGCGTTCGATGGTATCGATGCCCAGATGGCGAACCGCGTTGCCGTCGCTGTCGCTGCCGGTGCTGGCCATTCTCGAGCCAAGTGGTTGGACTACGTTCGTCGCGGGGGGCACGATAGCGACTTCAACGTGAGGAGGTTCGGCCGCCACGCTGCGAACAACCCCGCCACTAATCAGTGAATCCAATCCCCTACCCAACGCCTTCTTTGTCATGGTGGAAATCCCACCTCCTTAATACCACCGTATTTAGCTGGAAACCAGCGCCCTGTCGAGCAGAAACCGCCGCTTCGACCGCCAATAGTCCTTGCCGCTCCCGCGCAAAACTGCTTTCATCAAACCAACCGAAACCAGCGAGGAGAACCAGCCCATGATTACGCGAAGAGATGTTCTTGTGGCCGTTACCGCGATCGGTCTGACTACAGTGGCGATGACACTCGCCGACTCGGTCGCGGGTCCCATTCTTCATTGTTCCGTCTTCAATTGGGCCGATCTGAAGATGGAGGCGACCAAATATGGTGCGCGCCGACAAGTTTTTGATTCGCGCACAGCCATTCTGGATCAGCTCGAGGTTCACGTGACCACGCTCAACCCCGGCGAGATGCCTCACCCGGGTCATCGCCACGCGGGCGAAGAGTTGGTCATCATTAAAGATGGCTCACTGGAGGCTGTGCAAAACAGCGCAACCAACCACGTGGATGCCGGCGGCGTGATTTTTCAGGCTTCCAACGAATACCACAGCCTTCGTAATGTCAGCCGGACGCCCGCGATCTATTATGTGATTAAGATCGTACCGCCAGGCGTGAAGGATAACACTCGCTAATCATGTCTTCCGCTTCTGACACCCGTATCCGCTGCGGCTGGTCCATGAATCATCCGCTGATGATCGAATATCACGACACCGAGTGGGGCGTGCCGGTACATGACGACCGCAAGCTGTTCGAGTTCCTCGTGCTCGACGCCGCGCAGGCCGGCCTGAGTTGGCAGACGATCTTGCTGAAACGCGAAAGCTACCGAAAGGCGTTCGACAACTTCGATGCGGAGAAAGTGGCGCGCTATACGGAGAAACGCATCGAGAAGCTGTTGACGAATCCGGGCATCATTCGAAATCGGCTGAAAGTCCGTTCGGCCGTACAGAATGCGCAGGCATTCCTGAAGGTGCGTGATGAATTCGGCTCGTTCGACCGTTACATCTGGCAATTCGTCAGCGGCAAACCGCTTGTTACGCGCGTCAAGTCGATGAAAGAAATCGTCGCCACCTCCAGCGAATCCGATGCGATGAGCAAGGACCTCAAAGCTCGCGGTTTTACCTTTGTCGGCTCTACGATTTGCTACGCCTTTATGCAAGCGGCCGGTATGGTAAACGACCACCTCGTCACCTGTTTCCGCTACCGCGAAGTGCAGCGCTGACCGCGGGCCTTGTCACGCGCCGGGGTTGTGCTACACTGCAACCCCAATGAAGATTCGCTCATTGGGGGTGATTCCCGCCCGCTACGGTGCTCAACGGTTTCCAGGCAAACCGCTCGCGATGATTGCCGACAAGACGCTCGTCCAACGCGTCTACGAGCAGGCGGCCAAGGCCAAACGGCTCGACAAGGTCATCGTCGCCACGGAAGATACCCGCATTCTCGAGGCCGTCGAGGCGTTCGGCGGTGATGCGATGCTTACATCTCCTGACTGTGCGACGGGAACCGATCGCGTCGCGGAGGTTGCGGTTGCTTACGACTGCGACCTGGTC